>JAJUGC010000046.1 GCA_029268325.1 Gammaproteobacteria bacterium
CCCAGCTGAGCTATGGCCCCTCGTCGGTAACGGGAGCGTATATTATTGAGTTCGCTCCCGTCCGTCAAGCATTTTTTTTAACTTCCTGAATTTTCGGCCTTTTCGTTCATTTCTTGAACAATTACCTCATATTCCTTCTCTACAGCCTTGGTCCCTTTCTTGGAAAAGCCTCCCAGCAGGTTCAAGGCGTGGCGCAGGCGTGCACGCGCCATGTCCGGCCCCAGGATCGCCATGGAGTCCACCACGGACCAGGAATTGGGGGTTCCCGCAATGGCAACGAACAGCGGCTGCATGAAGTCGCCGATTTTGATGCCCATGGCTTTCGACAGCATCTTCAAGTCCGCAAAGATATTTTCCTTGCTCCAGTGGCGCTGTGCTTCCAGCTTCCACAAAGAGAACTGCAACACCCGCTTGACCTGTTCCTCATCCAGTTTGGCATGGGCAAACTGTTCCGCTGTCAGCGGCAACATGCCGGAGAACATGAACGAGGCCATGGGGGCAATATCGCTGAAGGTATGTACGCGGCTTTGGATATGGGGCAAAGTCTGCTCTACCCGACCCTCATTGAAAGCCCATTGGCGTACCCGTTCGGCGAATTGTTCCAGGCTCAGGTTCTCCCGGATCCAGGTGCCGTTCAGCCAGTTCAGCTTCTCCACGTCGAAAATCGGCCCGCCCAGAGAAACGCGCTTGAGATCGAAATTTGCGATCATCTCTTCCAGGGAGAACTTTTCCCGCTCATCCGGCATGGACCAACCCATACGGCCCAGATAGTTGAGCACCGCCTCGGGCAGATAACCCATGCGCTCGTAGTAGTTGATGCTGGTGGGGTTCTTCCGCTTACTGAGCTTGCTCTTGTCCGGGTTACGCAGCAGCGGCATATGGCACAGTTGCGGCATTTCCCAGCCAAAGTATTTGTAGAGCAACTGGTGCTTGGGCGCCGAGCTGATCCACTCTTCACCTCGAATCACATGGGTGATGCCCATCAGGTGGTCGTCCACCACGTTCGCCAGGTGATAGGTGGGCATGCCATCAGATTTCATCAAAATCTGGCAATCCACCTGGGACCATTCAATCTCGATCGTACCCCGGAGCAGGTCGTCGATCACACAGACGCCCTCGTCCGGCACCTTCATGCGGATCACATAAGGCTCGCCTGCTTCCAGGCGGCGCTTCACTTCATCGGCAGGAAGCTCCAGGTCCCCCTTGATACCAGGGTTCAAGCCCTGGGCACGGCGCTCCTCACGAATGGCTTCCAGCTCTTCCGGCGTGCGAAAGCAATAGAAGGCATGGCCTTTATCCACCAGCTCCTGGGCATATTGCTTATAGATATCTTTCCGCTCGCTCTGACGATACGGACCGTAGGCTCCGCCCACATCCGGGCCTTCATCCCACTCCAGCCCCAACCAGCGCAGTGCTTTCAGGATGTCTTCTTCCGACTCACGGGTGCTTCGTACCTGATCGGTGTCCTCAATCCGCAAAATGAACTGGCCGCCATGCTGGCGCGCAAAGCACAGGTTAAAAAGAGCGATGTATGCGGTACCAACGTGAGGATCCCCAGTGGGGGAAGGCGCGATACGAGTGCGAACTGTCATAAGGACCAAATTCCCAATTAAACGAATGAAAGCGGGCCATTATAAGGCAATTGGTCACCCAAGCCTAAAGCCCTTCCAAGACCAAGACGAGCCAACGAAATGACCGGGCGCCGATTTTCAGGTAAAAACGTCAGGCAAAAAAAAGCCGGAGCAGATGCTCCGGCACAAACAACACTACAGACAATACCACGCCTAACTACTACCTACAGCTCTAAGAGAGCACAGCTCCGACTGGTACCGGAGCCGTCTTACTGCATATCAGTTGCGGCTAGCTCTATCCCTTGCGGCCGGCGGGCTGGCCGGCTGCACCGCATTGGCATCTCAAGCCTTGATTTTAGCAACCCATTCGCCGTTGCTATCAGGCCAGCACTGGATCAATACCACCTGGTTTGATGCCAAGAACGCATCCAGTGCCCCGTAACTTGGAAAACGTTTGATCATGGTCTTTTCCCCATTCACTTTCTCGAATCCTCAGACTCAATTTGGAGCGACAGGCGACAAAGATCAGGACCACTTTTAGATGTTCCTGCGGACCATCTCCCCAACCCACGTCATAGTCGCTATGAATTATGGTCGGGAATCCAACAACCCGCGATACGGGATTCCCCGTAATGTTGTCAAGTGGTGTAGATATTTGCGATCAAATGAAACAATTCCTCTCGTTTCGGCAACGCCCTCCGCTGATTGCAACTTTATGTCACCATCTTATTCAATAGATGTCAGAGCAGCCGAAAAAGAGAAATACATCACTCAAAATTAGGGTGAATACTCTAGTTTTGCGTTCTAAGATGTTTCGTGACTGTAGGAGATGACCGAAATCTGGCTGTAGGGTGCAATTCCTTCATTCGCCATACTTTCTGTCCGATATTAGAGCTAGAGTAGACTCAGCCCCATCCCCTGGGGCTTTTTTTGTTGGCTATACGATTTGCCCTTCTTCAGACTGAAGAGTTAAACCATTGCAGCCGTCTCGCCGAAGCTGACTCCAGTCCCGCCCAGCCCGCAGTAGCCACCCGGATTCTTCGCCAGATATTGCTGATGGTAAGGCTCTGCATAGTAGAAGCTGGGCGCTTCCAAAATCTCCGTGGTAATCGAACCCGGATGCCCTTCTGCCTTCAGCCGCTCCTGAAAATGGGCCTTGCTCTGTTCCGCCTGCTGGCGCTGCGCTTCGGAAAAGACATAAATGCCTGAGCGGTATTGGGTTCCCACATCATTGCCCTGGCGCATGCCCTGGGTGGGATCATGGGCCTCCCAAAAGACCCGTAGCAACTCCTGATAGCTGACCTGGGTGGGGTCGTAAACCACCTGTACCACTTCGTTATGGCCAGTCATGCCGGAACAGACTTCCTCATAGGTAGGATTCGGCGTGTAGCCACCGGCGTAGCCCACGGCTGTCACATACACGCCCGGCACCTGCCAGAATTTACGCTCTGCCCCCCAGAAGCAGCCCACCCCGAACAAGGCAACTTCAAAACCTTCCGGATAGGGCGGCTTCAAAGGGTTGCCGTTCACATAATGCTGCTCAGGCACAACCATAGGCTCCGACCGACCCGGCAAGGCCTCTTCCGGCGAAGGCATTTCAACCTTTTTGTGATAACGACTGGAAAACCAGCTTTCCATAGGTCCTCTCCTCTCAAACTGCGTCCGCTTATGGTAATCGGACTGCACCCCGTGGCAACGGTTCCAAACACAATGCCCGCCATTCATCTGCCGTTAGGTGACGGCGGCCATACTTTGCTGCAAAATAACCAGCTTTCCTGCAAAATACCCGAATGCCTCCCAAGGCGTAACCCTTCTAACCCCTCAAATAGTGAGCGCAATGCAGTCAGACCAAGCCTTTACGATGCGCTTCCTGGGCGTTGGCAATGCCGCCAGCTCTTTGGGCAATGCCAGTTGTGTATTGGAACAAGCAGGCCACCCCCTGCTGATGATCGACTGTGGCCATGACGCCCTGCCACGCTATGAGAAACACTACCGAAGCTTGCCTCCGGCACTCTTCATCACCCATTTGCACCTGGACCATATCGGTGGCCTGGAAGGCTTGTTCTTTCGCCTGCGCTTTGCACCCGAGCCGCGGCTCATGCCCCTCTATGTGCCGGCCGCCCTGCTGCCCAACCTGCAAAAGCGCATCGCCGACTACCCGGGCGTGCTCGCTGAAGGCGGCGCAAACTTCTGGGATGTATTTCAGCTGATTCCTGTCAGTGATGGCTTTTGGCATCAGGATCTTCACTTCAAGGTCTTCCCGACCCGCCATCACCTGCCCAACTCGTCATTTGGGTTGAGCCTGCCCGGGGTGTTTCTCTATACCGGCGACACCCGCCCCATTCCGGAACAAATCATCGCCCATGGCAGCAGTGGCGAAACCATCTTTCATGACTGCGGCCTGGAATCCAATCCTTCCCACACCGGCGTTACGGACCTGGAACGGGAATATAGCGAGAGCCAGCGCAAGCGAATGGTCCTTTACCATTACGCAGACGCGGAACAGGGTGCGGCCCTGGAGCAACGGGGCTACCGGATTGCCCATGAAAACGAAACCTTCCTGCTCAGCGCGCCAGAACCTGCCCCTACTCGTTCTTCCATCGCCCAGCTCAAGTCCGTGTGACGTCCAGTTAGGGTCAGTTCCCGCTCTACGCGCTCTAGCAGTCAGGCATTGAAGCTTCTGGCCGGGATCCCGCCCGGCCATCCCATAGGCTACGTTTACTTACAAAACCAAGAAGTTAGCTCCTGACCACATTCCCAGAGCCTGTGCTACATTTAAGTATTTCAGGTCGGGTCAGAACGCCTGCTGCACCGGCGTCGGCCCGCGTTACCTTTTGATATTCACACTGGTCCTTCACCTCGACCAACACAAGGTTAAAGCATGTCCCAAACCGCTCTCATCGTGGACGACTCCAGGCTGGCCCGCATTACACTGCAGCGCCTGCTGGAACGACAGAACTTCCAGGTTATTACCGCTGGCTCCGCACGGGAGGCCCTCAAACTCCTGCGGGAACAGCCCCTGCCAGACATTATTTTCATGGATCACCTGATGCCGGAAATGGACGGCTTCGAGGCGATGCAGCACATCAGGGCTGACCCGGCTCTCCAGCATCTTCCCGTGATCATGTGTACCGGCAAGGAAGGCACCGACGACTATGACGCCCAAGCCAAGGCACGCGGGGCTACAGCCACCCTTTCCAAGCCCCCCGAGCTGGATCAGCTAACGGCCGTTCTGGAGATTACCCGGGCAGCTGCCCCGGCCGTTCCGACACTGGCACCTGAAGCCAACCACCAGGCTCCGGACATGGTGCAACAAGACACAACGCCCATTCCAGAACTTACCCCGGCGGAACCGGAGTTAACGCAACCCATTGAGGATGAGGAAGAGATCCCCCTCATCACCGACTCCCTGTTGCCAGAGGCTCAGGTTGCGGCCGAGCTGGACATGCCACAGCCTGTAGAAGCTGCGGAGCCAATTCCAACGCTCACGCCTGAAATCGATGTTGCAGCCCTGGAAGAACGCCTCCAGGCCAGCATGCAGCAGGCAATGGCGGAGCTTCAGCAGGAGCTTTCAGATCGCCAGGGCCACCTGAGCAACGCACTGCGTATCCAACACGAGTCCCTGACTCAGCAGATGGCTGCGTTACAGGCCAATCAACTGAGCCCAGAGCAAATCCTGGCCTTGATCCAGGAAAACCTGCCGGAACCACCGGCCTCGGTTACCCTGGAAGCCCTGGAAGAGCTGCAAACCCAGTGGCAGACCCAACTGAAAACCTTGCGCCAGCAACTCCTTTCAGAACTCGACAACCTGCGCGGCGAGGTCAGCCAACAGCCGGCCCTGCCCGATTCTCTGGAGGAGCAGCTCGCCAGCTACCGAGACAACATCCTTCAGGAAGTTGAAACCGTACGCGAACGGGCGACCCTGGCCCGGGAAGCCCTGGAACAACGTTTTTCCGAGCTGGAACGGGCCGTTGCCGACCAGCAGATGCAACTGTCTGACCAAGAGGCTGCACTGGCCGCCCAGCAGTCGGCTCTAACCGAACAACAAGCAATCCTGACCGAGCAGCGCAACAAGCTGGACACTCTTGCCGAACAGCCCGTCGCAGCCGAAGTTCCGGCTGGAGCCTCCGAGGAGTCCGTCCAGGCCCTGGCGCAACAGCTGACCGATTTGGGGCAACGTTTGACACAGCTTCAACAGGAATTCGAAGCAGATCTGGAGCAACGGGCCATTCCCACCCTGGGTAACGACCCGGAGACCCTGAGAATACAGGTGGAAGCAGATCTCGCCGCCCTGAAGGAACAACTGGGCCAGGAGATAAGTGCTCTGCGTGCCCTGGTACAACAACCGGCTTCCCAGCCCCAATCCCAAGACCTGGCTCAGTTAGAGGCGCGACTAACAGTAACCGCCGAGCAGCGCGCCAAAGCCCTGGCCTCGTCCGAAATCGAACAGCTGGGCGCCACAGTACAGGAGCAGATCGCGGGCCTGAAAGCGGCCTTGAAACGCTTGGAATCAGCCGAGCCCATGCATCCAGAGTTTACCGCGCAACCGGATCCTGTGCAGATCGAACAGATCGTACAGGAACGAATCGCCAGCGAACTGGATCAGGCCAGCGATCATTTGGTACAACGCATTACGGAAACCTTGCGCCGCCAAGTGGAGGAAACCCAACAGGAGTTGCTGGAGCGTCAGGAGATCTTCGAACAGGAACGGGCCGGCTTTAAACGTCAGATCCGCAGTCTCAAGCAGAACCTAGCGCTGATGGGAGCGGGCTCCGGGCTTATCGCCCTGGCCGCTTTAGGTGCGGCATTGGTTATGTAAGCATCTGTCCAGCTAGGAGAGGGAGGCAGCTTCCCCCCTTCTGTAAAGGGGGAGGAAGGCCGTCGGCTAGGCGGGGATTTGGGCGGAGGTGCTCTGCGCTAGCGGGCGCCTCAGCTAGTCCATATTCCGGTGCAGCCAATGCTTCGTAATATGCCAGCACAGCCAGTGTAGGACATCCCCGGGTACTCTGCAGAAATCCCCCCTACCCCCCTTTACGAAAGGGGGGATATATGTGCGTTGACTGATAGCTTTTGCGTAGGCTGAGAGCTTGACCCCTCTCCCCGAAAGGAGAGGGAACCACAAAGCCTAGAAAGGCGCACTATGCGGCACCCGCGGGAACGGAATCGCATCCCGGATGTTTTCCATCCCCGTCACATAGTTCAGCAACCGCTCAAAGCCCAACCCGAAGCCCGCGTGGGGCACCGTTCCATAACGGCGTAAATCCCGATACCACCAAAGTTCTTCCTTCAGCTTGGTGCCTTCAAGCCGCGCGTCCAGCATATCGAGCCGCTCTTCCCGTTGACTGCCGCCGATGATCTCACCGATACCGGGGGCCAGCACATCCATGGCCGCCACCGTTTTGCCGTCGTCGTTGAGGCGCATGTAGAACGCCTTGATGTCCTTGGGATAATTCATCAGCACCACCGGGCCCTTCACATATTCTTCGGCCAGATAACGCTCATGCTCGGATTGCAGGTCCAGCCCCCACTGCACCGGATACTGGAATGACTTGCCGGACTGTTCCAGGATACGAATGGCATCGGTATATTCCATCCGCTCAAAGCTGGAGTTGGCGACCTGCTCCAGACGCTGGATCACCTCCTTATCCACCCGGTCCGCAAAGAAGGCCATATCATCGGCCCGCTCGTTGAGCAGGGTCTTGAACAGATACTTCAGGAAATCCTCCGCCAGATCCGCGTCGTCATTCAGATCGGCAAAGGCAATTTCCGGCTCCACCATCCAGAACTCCGCCAAGTGACGGGTGGTGTTGGAATTCTCCGCCCGAAAAGTGGGCCCGAAGGTATACACCTTGGACATGGCCAAACAGTAGGCCTCCACATTCAACTGGCCGGATACCGTCAGGAAGGTTTCCTTACCGAAGAAATCCTGGCTGAAGTCGATATTGCCTTTGTCGTCTTTCGGCAGATTCACCAGATCCAGGGTGCTCACCCGGAACAGCTCGCCCGCCCCTTCGCAGTCGCTGGCGGTGATAATGGGCGTGTTGATCCACTGGAACTGACGCTCGTAGAAATAGCTGTGAATGGCATGCATTAAGGTGGTCCGCACCCGGGTAATGGCGCCGAAGGCATTGGTACGGGGGCGCAGGTGGGCCACGGTTCGCAGGTATTCGAAGGTATGCTTCTTGGGCTGGATCGGATAGGTTTCCGGGTCTTCCACCCAGCCCACTACCTCTACGGATTCCGCCTGAATCTCCTGAGCCTGCCCCTTGCCCTGGGACTGCACCAGTTTGCCGGTCACAATCACCGAGCAACCCGCCGTCAGGTGCAGCACCTCCGACTCATAATTGGCAAGTTCCTTGGGAACCACCGCCTGAATGGGATCAAAACAGGTGCCGTCATGCACATGCAAAAACGAAAGGCCTGCTTTCGAATCCCGGCGGGAGCGCACCCAACCCCGCACGGTGACTTGTTCACCGAACTGCAGTTTTCCCTGAAAAATATCGCTGATGCTTGCTATGGTCATGGCAGAGATTCCGACTCGTCCGTTGGCTATTTTATTAGAGCCTGTTTCAACAAGAGCCTGGAAACAGGCACGGATAAAACAGGCTTAAACATAACGCCTTGTTATACCGTCTATTTGGGCTTGCAGGCAAACCCGAAACATTGCCGCACCCCCGCCCCAGCGCTACAATGCGCCTCCTGCGACACAGTTGGGCAAGAAATGAGCGAGAGTCAAAACCGCGACCAGATTTACGCGACCCCTCAGGATGCCGTCAAGGCCTTCGTTTTCGATGAAAAAGTAGCGGCCGTGTTCGGTGACATGATCAACCGATCCGTACCCGGCTACGCCATGATCCTGGAAATGATCGGCGTCATCGCCCGCCGTTATGGCCGACCCGATACCCGCTGCTATGACCTGGGCTGCTCCCTGGGTGCTTCCACCCTGAGCCTGCGCCATAACCTGCCACAAGGCTGCTCCATTGTGGCGGTGGACAACTCCGCAGCCATGATCGAGCGCTGCAAGCAGTATATCGCCCAGGACTCCGCCACTATTCCCGTGGACGTGCAACTGGCAGACATCCAGGACATCCCCTACGAGCAAGCCTCCATCGTGGTGCTGAACTTCACCCTGCAGTTTCTCCCCAAAGAACAGCGCTTCGACCTGTTGAAACGCATCTGCGACGGCATGATTCCCGGCGGAGCCTTGGTGCTTTCCGAAAAGATCGCCTTCCCCGATGACGAGGAACAGCAGCTACTCACCGAGCTGCACCACGGCTTCAAACGCTCCCGGGGCTACAGCGAACTGGAAGTCGCCCAAAAGCGCTCCGCCCTGGAAAACGTGCTGATCCCAGAAAGCTTGAATGATCACCGGGAACGTCTGCTCAAGGCGGGCTTTCGCAAAGTCACCCTCTGGTTCCAATGCTTTAACTTCGTTTCCATACTCGCCGAAAAATGACCGACTTTACCCGTTTCCTGAAGGACCTGGCCGAGACCCGGCTGGCTCCTCACCAGCAGGCCTTTGCCGACACCCTCAAAACCCACTTCGACCCGGCCGCCCATGGCAACCTGGAACGCTGGCAACAAGCCCTGACCGCACTCCCCAAGGTGCAGCCCAGTAGTGTTGCCCTGAACGAAGACCGGCTACGCATTGGCGCACCCGAAGACCTCACCGAGGAACAACGCGCCCGCGCCGAACAGAGCCTGCGGGAACTGCACCCCTGGCGCAAAGGGCCGTTTGAATTCTTCGGCATCCATATCGACACCGAATGGCGCTCCGACTGGAAATGGCAGCGGGTCCTACCCCACATCAGCCCCCTCAAGGGCCGCTATGTGCTGGATGTGGGCTGCGGCAGCGGCTATCACTGCTGGCGGATGCGGGGCGAAGGCGCCGCCTTTGTGGTGGGCATTGATCCTTCCGCCCTGTTCCTCACCCAGTTCCACACGGTCAAACGCTATGTGCCGGACGAACCCGTCCACTTCCTGCCCCTGAAATCGGAAGATCTTCCAGAAAAACTGGAAGCCTTCGATACCGTGTTCTCCATGGGCGTGCTCTATCACCGCAAAGCCCCCTTCGATCACCTGGAAGAGCTGAAAAACGCCCTACGCCCCGGCGGCGAACTGGTGTTGGAAACCTTGGTGGTGGAAGGAGATGCCAATACCCTGCTGCTGCCTGAAGACCGCTACGCCCAAATGCGCAACGTTTGGCTGCTACCCTCCCCGGAAATGCTGGTCCGCATGGTTCAGCGGATTGGCTTTGAGGATGTTCGGGTGGTGGATTTGAACCGGACTTCGACGGAAGAACAACGCTCCACCGAGTGGATGCGGTTTCATTCGTTGAAGGAATTTCTTGATCCCAACGATCCGTCTAAGACTGTGGAAGGGTATCCGGCGCCGTTGCGGGCGGTGTTGGTGGCGAGGAAGGCAGGGAAATAGCTATAGCCTATATCAAACTCAGCGTCAAAGATTCATTAGCACATCTTTTAAACCGCGCCATACTCTAGAAAGTGGCG
>JAJUGC010000047.1 GCA_029268325.1 Gammaproteobacteria bacterium
GCCTGTTCCAGCTGATCTGGATTGGCAGCGATGCGCATGCCTTTACCGCCGCCGCCGGCGCTGGCCTTGATCAGGACGGGATAACCAATCTGTTCGGCTTCGCGACTCAGGGTTTCGTTGTCCTGTTGTGCACCGTGATAACCTGGCACCAGGGGCACATTGGCTTCTTCCATGATGAACTTGGCAGCGCTTTTAGAGCCCATCAGCTCGATCGCAGCGACGGGAGGGCCGATGAAAACCAGGCCGCGGTTCTCACACTTCTCCGCAAACTGCGCATTCTCGGAGAGAAAGCCATACCCCGGATGAATGGCTTGCGCCCCACTTTTCAGGGCGATGTCAATAATGCGGTCGCCGTTGAGGTAGCTGGCTTCTGGAGCGGCGCCTCCCAGGTACCAGGCCTCGTCCGCTTCCCGAACGAATCGGGCGTGGCGATCCGCATCGGAATAGACGGCGACGCAGCGGATTCCCATACGTCGGGCGGTGCGCATGATGCGGCTCGCAATTTCACCGCGGTTGGCGATTAATATCTTGCTAAACATGAGCTTACAGCGCCTTTTTTATAAACTGGATTAGCTTTAGTGTTCGCTGGTATGCCGAGAGAGGTGGGGGATCGTTCCTTTCTCAGCGTTCTCTTTGCGTCACATTCGAAACACACCAAACCGGGTATCAGCAATGGGGGCATTCAGGGCGGCGGACAGGCCCAGCCCCAATACCCTCCGGGAGTCAGCCGGATCAATGATGCCGTCATCCCACAACCGCGCACTGGCATAATAGGCATGGGACTGGCGGTCGAACTGTTCAATAATTGGCCGCTTGAACTCTTCGGCCTGTTCAGGACTCCAGGGCTTGCCTTGTCGGGTAAAGCTGTCTTCCCGCACCTGGGTCAGCACCCCCGCCGCCTGTTCTCCGCCCATGACGGCAATGCGGGCATTAGGCCACATCCAGAGAAAACGGGGGCGATAGGCCCGGCCGCACATGCCGTAGTTGCCGGCGCCATAACTGCCACCGATAATCAGGGTGAGTTTCGGAACCTGGGCGCAAGCCACGGCGGTGACCAGTTTGGCGCCATGCTTGGCGATGCCTCCTTCCTCATACTTTTTACCCACCATGAAACCGGTAATGTTTTGCAGGAAGATCAGCGGAATTTTCCGCTGGCAGCAAAGCTCGATAAAGTGTGCGCCTTTTTGGGCGGACTCTGAGAAAAGAATGCCGTTGTTGGCCAGAATGCCCACGGGATATCCATAAAGGCTGGCAAACCCGCAGACCAGGGTGCTGCCAAACAGGGGTTTGAACTCGTCGAACTCGGAGCCATCGACGATGCGGGCGATTACCTCGCGAACGTCGTAGGGAGTCTTAAGATCTACCGGCACCACCCCCCTGAGTTCTTCCGGAGCATACAAAGGTTCTTGAGGGGGGCGAATATCCAGGCTCAGGTGTTTCTTGCGGTTTAGCCGTCGTACCGCCTGCCGAGCCAGTTGCAGGGCATGGGCCTCGTCCAGGGCGTAATGGTCAGCAACGCCGGACAGCCGGCAATGAACATCAGCGCCTCCCAACTCTTCCGCGGAGACTTCTTCTCCCGTGGCGGCTTTGACCAAGGGGGGGCCGCCGAGAAAAATCGAGCTTTGACCTTTTACCATGATGCTTTCATCAGCCATGGCGGGCACATAGGCTCCGCCGGCGGTACAAAGCCCCATCACCACGGCAATTTGGGGAATGCCCTTGGCTGACATGTTGGCCTGGCGGTAGAAAATATGACCGAAATGCTCTTCGTCTGGAAATACTTCATCCTGCTGAGGCAGGTTGGCACCTCCTGAGTCCACCAGATAAATGCAGGGGAGGTGGTTTTCCTCGGCAATTTTTTGGGCGCGAATGTGTTTTTTAACGGACAGGGGGTAGTAGGTGCCGCCCTTGACCGTGCTGTCGTTGGCCACAATCATGCATTCCTGGCCTTCCACTCGACCAATGCCCGCAATGACTCCGGCGGCAGGCACCGGCTCGGCGTACACCTCATAGGCGGCCAATTGGGACAGTTCCAAAAAGGGACTGCCCGGGTCCAGCAGTCGTTCGATCCGTTCCCGAGGCAGGAGTTTGCCTTTGGCCAGATGCCTTTCCTGGGCTTGTGGACCACCGCCTTGGGCAATGGTCGCGACTTTGTCCCGTAGATCAGCCACCAGGTCGCTCATGGCCTGGTACTGCTCCTGATATCGGGCAGAGTGGGGGTTGAGCGAGGATTTCAGGATACTCATGGTCAGGCTCATTAATTGGAGGATTCGTTGTAGAGCTCGCGGCCGATCAGCATGCGACGGATTTCGCTTGTACCGGCGCCGATCTCATAGAGTTTGGCGTCACGCAACAGGCGGCCGCTGGGATAATCATTGACATAGCCGTTACCGCCCAGAATCTGGATGGCATCCAAGGCCATTTGGGTGGCCCGTTCTGCGCAATAGAGTATCACCCCGGCGGCGTCTTTGCGGGTGGTCTCTCCCCGGTCGCAGGCGCGGGCAACCGCATACAAGTAGGCGCGGGAGGCGTTCAGCACCGTGTACATATCCGCGACTTTCGCTTGAATCAACTGAAACTCGCCAATGGGCTGGCCAAACTGACGACGCTCATGGATGTAGGGAACTACCAGATCCAGGCAGGCCTGCATAATGCCAACGGGGCCCCCAGCCAAAACGACCCGCTCAAAATCCAGGCCACTCATCAGCACCTTCACACCTTGGTTTTCTGCACCCAGAAGGTTCTCGGCCGGAACTTCACAATCTTGAAACACCAATTCGCAGGTGTTTGAGCCGCGCATGCCCAGTTTGTCCAGCTTGGGGGAGCGGGAAAAGCCCGGATAGTCCCGCTCCACGATAAAGGCGCTGATGCCCTTGGGGCCTGCATTGGGATCGGTTTTGGCGTAAATCACATAGGTGTTGGCGTCAGGCCCATTGGTGATCCACATCTTGGTGCCATTGAGAATATAACGGTCGCCCCGTTTCTCGGCCCGCAGCTTCATGCTGACCACATCACTGCCCGCATTGGGTTCACTCATGGCCAGGGCACCTACATGTTCGCCGCTGATCAGTTTGGGCAGATACTTTTGCTTCTGGGCGGAAGTGCCATTGCGGAAGATCTGGTTGACGCAAAGGTTGGAGTGGGCTCCGTAGCTAAGGGCAACCGAAGCCGACGTCCGGCTGATTTCCTCCATTACCAGCACATGGGCCAGGTACCCCAAGCCGCTGCCGCCATACTCTTCACTGACGGTGAGGCCGAGTAATCCCAGGTCACCGAACTTACGCCAGAGGTCGCTCGGAAATTGGTTCTCTTGATCTATGGCAGCGGCTCTTGGGGAAATTTCCTTTTCTGCAAAGTGGCGGACTTGGGCGCGGAGGATATCCAGCTCTTCGCCAAGGTCGAAGTTCAGGGTGGAGTAGTGGTAGGCCATGGAGTGTTCCTTCTTTGTTCTTATTAACTCTAAGGTTACGACTCTTTCGTGGGGTTTAAGGAGTATCCAGCTCCTGAAGAGCTTCGCGGCAGCGTTGCTCCGCGTCATCCAGCTCCGATTGCATCAGTTTGATATCGGTCAGTTGCTGGGTGAGGATCGCCCGTTTCTCCTCGATTTTCTCCAGCAGGCGTTTTAGCTGGGTGCGATTGCCAGTGGCGGGGTCATAAAGCTCGAATAGCTCTTTTGATTCGCTGAGGCTAAAGCCCAAGCGCTTGCCCCGCAAGATTAACTTCAAGAGCACCCGTTCCCGTTCACCATAGATACGTTTCTGACCTTCCCGACGGGGGGAGAGCAGGCCTTCGGATTCATAGAAACGAATAGTGCGGGTGGTGATGTCGAATTCCTGAGCCAGATCGCTAATGGAGTAGGTTTTTGCCATAGGACAGCTTAACTCGGCCAAGATTTACGTTGACGTTAACGTTAACCTAGGAAGAGGGATCTGTCTAGTTAGCTCCTATGGTGAAAAAATAATGCCGGTCGGGAGGGCTTAGTCGGCTTCTTTTAGCTGCTCAAGGAAGCGCTGGTTCATCATGTTCCATTTGCTGAGCTCACTGGCTTCGCCAATGCGACGTCCTTCGCCTCGTTGTTTTGACATCCACAGGCCGCTGCCGTTGAAGCTGTAGACCGGCTGGAGATCCTGGCGCTGGGAGGCGGGCAGTATTTGATTGACTAGGTTGTCCAGGATCAGAGGTTCTGCGTCCGGTGTTGGGTAGTAGGCCAAAACCATATGGGCCTGGTTGATTTTCAGGGCCTTGACGTAGGTAATGCGGAGCTTCTCATCGGGCACGCCCATGCGCAGCAAGGTGAAGTACTTGGCAATGGAATAGTCTTCACAATCGCCGCCGTTGCTGGTGAGCAGCTCATAAGGAGTGGCCCAATAGTCTTCCTGGCTCCAGTGGTCCTGGTCTTCAGCATAGGGAACCTGGTTGAAAAAGGAGTTAACCAGAAGCAGCTTGCGCTGTTCGGGTAAGTTCTTGGGGAGCTCCAGGAGCTTTTTCCAGCGTTCCAGGCGATTGCGGCTATCGGCACCGAAACGTTCCTCAGTGAGCTCGAAAACCCGGGGAGTTAGTTCGAAAGCGGCTGATAACCCAGCGGTAGGCAATGCAAGGATCAGGATTGCCGTTGAATTCAACAAAAAGGTACGCCACATAGCTATATAAGAGTCTCTCTCCAGACTGAATTCAATGTGCCTGGTCAGCCAGTTGGTATCCTTGCAAGTGGGTGGCTGGTATGGCCAGCACGCTGGGTGCCGGGATGGTGCGAACAGCTCGTGATTGGGTCTGGCGTCTCCTTAAGTCTGGAGACGCCCCGTCCGTGGACACATGAATTATAGATAGAGATTGCGCAGGTAAGATGAATTATTGGTTATTCATCTGTTCCCGGAGCTGGCGCAGGCGTTCGCGAATCTGCTGTCTGCGGTCCTCGCTCAGGCTGTCCTGCTGGTAGGCGGGTTGAGCTGGGGGCGGGTCCTCTAATACGCCTGGGTCCATTTCATCTTCACTGGGGCTACCTTCAGGCATGGCTTCTTCTGCTTGAGGCTCAGCCTGATCGTTGTACTGTTGCTCTGGATACGAGGTTTGATAATCCTCTTGGGTGTCCGCGGAGGAATCGCTATAGGTGGAAATATCCGCAGATGAGTCACTGCTTTCCGGAAAGTAAAGATTCTCCAGGCGCCCACGGCGCTCAATCACCACGCGATTGGCGTAGACGGCCCTCAGCACGGCGTCTCCTGGCAGGCGGTCTCCGATCAGGTACACCTGGGTTTGCTGATCGGGGCCTTCAATAAGGGCACTGGTGCGGCCTTCGTCTTCCGTGGTGGAAACGCCTCGCAGGGTAAGGCGCAGGTTGGTTGTGGGGAGGTTTTCCGTTTGCACAACGGCCGCCTCAGTCGTGGACGGGGGCTGCCCAAACAGATTGGCATTTGCTACATCGCGGGTTTCGGCCAGGCGTGGTTGGGTTTGGGGAGTGATGGTGGCCTGGGTAGCGGGGGCGGCGGCTTGAGTGCTTTGCTGCCAGAGGCGATACCCCTGGATGCCGAAACTTGCAAGCATTCCCAAGGTCAAAGCAAGGGCAACGATAAGGGGAGCGTTTTTGGTCAGTAATGCTTTGTCCATGGTTGCAACTTAAATTCGTTGATTCCTGTATCACAGTGTAATAGCTTGCCGCTAGTTTCCAAAGAGACTTGAAGCGGATAGCGAGCAGGGTGGCTCCGTGATTTGCTGCAACATAGCAGAAAGTGGCGTAAATAAAGCAGGTGCCAGTCACAGAGTTGTTGTATTCAGTACGGCATTATTGGGTAGTTGCAGGTGCTGGCTTGCCAGTTTTGGAGTAGCTGTCTAACCGTTTGATTTGAATGTGATCGGGAAAACAGCAGGATGGGTTAAGGCCTGTTACACTATTGGTGTAAAGGCTTACAAAAGTTCCGGCTCTTCCTGCCAGGTTCGAGAAGAGGTTTATGTTGAATAGCCAAGGCATTGAAACCAAGGAAATCGCCCAGCCGATGGAATGGCGCCTGCCATTCTCATTTGCCAAGCGTCACGGCATCCTGATTACCCAGTCCTCCGGGGAGGGAGGGCAGAGGGTGCTCTACAAGCCGGGGCTACAGCCGGATATTTTTGCGGAGGTAAACCGCCTGACCCTGGGGAGCCTGCCGTTTCAGCAAGTTGATTCCGACACCTTTGAAAGCGAGTTGTCCCAGGCGTACCAAACCGACACGGCGGATACCATGCAAATGGTGGAAGGCTTGGGCGATGAGCTGGATCTGGCAAGTCTCGCCAACTCGGTTCCAGAAACCGAGGACCTGCTGGAGCAGGAGGATGATGCCCCAATCATCCGCTTGATCAACGCTATTCTCACCGAGGCTGTTAAAACCAATGCCTCGGATATCCATATCGAAACCTTTGAAAAGGAACTGGTGGTCCGCTTCCGGGTGGATGGTGTTTTGCGGGAAGTGGTCAAGCCCAAACGGGCGCTTGCCACTTTGTTGGTGTCCCGGATCAAGGTAATGGCCCGTCTGGATATTGCGGAAAAGCGCGTGCCTCAGGATGGCCGTATTTCCCTACGGGTAGGCGGCCGGGAAGTGGATATCCGGGTTTCCACCATGCCCTCGGCCAATGGTGAGCGGATCGTGTTGCGTCTCTTGGACAAGCAGGCCGGGCGCCTGAAAGTGGAGAACCTGGGGATGTCCAAGCGGGACGAGCAGTTGCTGATCAATCTGATCAACCGGCCCCACGGGATTATCCTGGTTACGGGGCCTACCGGTTCTGGTAAGACCACAACCTTGTACGCCTCGTTATCTCAGATCAATGACCGTAGTCGCAATATCCTCACAGTTGAGGATCCAATCGAATACAACCTGCCGGGGATCGGGCAGACCCAGGTCAACACCAAGGTGGACATGACCTTTGCCCGGGGATTGCGGGCCATTCTGCGTCAAGACCCGGATGTGGTCATGATCGGTGAGATTCGGGACCTGGAAACCGCAGAGATTGCCGTGCAGGCGTCTTTGACCGGCCACTTGGTGTTATCCACGCTCCACACCAACAGTGCTGTAGGCGCCGTGACCCGTTTGATTGATATGGGTGTTGAGCCGTTTCTCATCTCCTCCAGTCTGATCGGCATCCTGGCCCAGCGCCTGGTGCGGGTCCTTTGCCCCCACTGCAAGTTCGCCTATCAGCCTGATGCCAAGAAATGCGAATTCATGCAAGTGGATCCGGCCAATCCTCCGACCATCTACCGTCCGGAAGGCTGTCCCGAGTGTAACCACCTGGGTTATCGGGGCCGGATCGGGATCTATGAGCTGGTTGAGGTAGATGACCGGTTGCGGGCCCTGATCCATAAACAGGCCGGTGAGATGGAGCTGGAAAAGGTAGCACGGGAACAGGGACCCAGTATTCATGCCGACGGCGTGGCCAAAATCCTAGCCGGGATCACGTCAGTGGAAGAAGTACTCAGGGTGACACATCGGGGATAAGGCATGGCTGCGTATGAATTCCGGGCGCTGGATCAGTCCGGTCGCCAGCAAAAAGGCGTGCTGGAGGCGGATAGCCCGCGCCAGGTTCGCCAACAACTCAGGGATAAAGGATGGACGCCGCTGGCGGTGGAAGCCTCAGTGGAGCGCCATAACCGCCGCACCGGGTTCCGCCGTCGCGGCACGAGCCTTAGCGCGGCAGACTTGGCCCTGGTGACTCGTCAGTTGGCCACCTTGATCCAATCCGGGATTCCAGTGGAGGAGTCCCTCTATACCGTTTCCCAGCAAAGTGAAAAAGCCAAAATCCGGAGCATGATGATGGCTATCCGCGCCAAGGTACTGGAAGGTTACTCCCTGGCAGACAGCCTGAGCGAATTTCCCAATGCCTTTCCAACCCTTTACCGGTCCACTGTGGCGGCCGGAGAGCATGCGGGCCACATGGATTTGGTGCTGGAGCGGCTGGCGGACTACACGGAGCAACGTCAGTTATCCCGGCAAAAGATCCAGCTGGCGGCGATTTATCCCATCATTTTGAGCTTCGTTGCCGTGGGAATCGTGGTGTTCCTGTTGGGCTATGTGGTTCCGGATATCGTCAAGGTTTTTGTCAATAACGGCCAGGAGCTGCCCGCCATTACGGAAATCCTGCTGGCGGTGAGCGGCTTTGTTACCGGCTATGGAGTTTATGTTCTGCTGGCGCTGATTCTTGCTGGCGTCCTGTTCTCTTGGCTAATGCGCAAGGATGGGTTTCGCTTTCGGGTCCATCAGAAACTGTTGGAAATTCCCTTTGTGAAGCGGATGACACGGGGACTTAACACAGCCCGCTTTGCCAGTACTCTGAGTATTCTGACCAGCAGTGGCGTCCCATTGGTAGAGGCCATGAAGATTGCGGGCGAAGTATTGTCCAATGAGTGCCTGAAGGCCTCTGTGCTGGAGGCGGCGCAAAAGGTCCGCGAAGGGGGGAGCCTGTTCAAGTCCCTGGAGCAGACCGGCTATTTCCCTCCCATGATGCTCCATATGATCGCCAGTGGTGAGTCCAGTGGTGAGCTGGACTCCATGCTCGAACGCACGGCCCGTAACCAGGACAACGACCTCCAGGGTTTGATTTCCACCATGGTGGGCCTGTTTGAGCCGATTATGCTACTGGTGATGGGGGTAGTGGTTCTGATCATCGTCATGGCGATCATGCTGCCAATTCTGAAGATGAGCAATCTGGTGGGATAGGGCGGACAGGCGTGGATTGTGAGCAACTGGTAATTCCAATTCCCGCAGGCCTGTAGATAATTCAGGGTATCCGCTTTTTCCAATGAACCTTCACAGGTTCGACATGTAGACCGGTTAAAAGAAACTCACTTTGCACAAAGATGTACTAAAACAGGAAATGGTTATGACAGTTCAAGCGCGTGGAATGCACACACAAAGAGTTAAACGGCAAACAGGCTTTACCCTGATTGAGATCATGGTGGTGATGGTGATCCTGGCCCTGCTGGTTGCCGCGGTAGCGCCCCAGATTCTTGGCCGTACCGACCAGGCCAGGGTAACGATTGCCAAGCAGGATATTCGGACCCTGGCCAATGCTCTGGACATGTATCGTCTGGATAACCATACCTATCCCAGCACCGAGCAAGGCTTACAGGCGCTGATTGAGAAACCCCAAGGCTTTCCCGAGCCCAGAAACTGGAACCGGGATGGTTATGTGAAGAGCCTTCCGAAAGATCCCTGGGGCAATGAGTACCAGTACATCAGTCCGGGCGTTAATGGGCCCTACGATCTTTATTCCCTGGGCGCCGATGGCAAGGAAGGCGGCGAAGGTGCCGATGCGGACATTGGTAACTGGAACCTGGAATCTTGATCCAATCGGTGAACGCAATTGCCTCTAGCCGGCGTGTCGCGGGCTTTACGCTGATTGAAATCCTGGTGGTAATGGTCTTGATCGCCCTGCTGGCAAGCGTCGTCGCCTTTACCGTGGGTCAGGGCAACCAGCGCCGGGAGCTGATTAACGAGGCCAAGCGCCTGCACGCTGTGCTCCGGTTAGCGGCTGACGAGGCCATCTACCAGAATCTGGAAATTGGAGTCGTCATCGATGAGAAAGGCTATGAATTTCTCGGATATGACGAAGACAAGGAAGTCTGGGTGGGGCTTCCCCAGCCATTTCTGAAGCCCCGTCAGTTTCCCGACTGGATTTGGCTGGAGCTGAATCGCGATTACGAGCTGCGTGAACTGCCGGTTGACGAAGAGTCGGACGAGCAGACAGCAGTGCCGGAGTTTGTGCTTTTATCCAGTGGAGAGTCCACACCATTCAGGCTGCGAATGGGCGTTGAGGGAGATGACGAATATAGCGTGACCATTTCCAGTGACGGTATCAATGAGCTTTTGTATGA
>JAJUGC010000048.1 GCA_029268325.1 Gammaproteobacteria bacterium
CTGGACATTCTCAAGCGTAGAGGAAGTGCCGGCAGAGTATGTACAGGAGTTCTTTACCAGCCCCTGGGCGTTGCACGAGCATCCACTGCTGGATTTGTAGGGTAGTGCAGGATGATAGAGAGCCCGCATGGAGTCTCACTTCCCCCTTTTTTTAAAGGGGATGGAGGCGGCCGGCTAGGCGGGGATTTCCGGCAGGCAACTCGGAGTACGACCGCTGGAAATCCCCCCTACCCCCCTTTACGAAAGGGGGGGATGTATCTGCGTTGACTGAAGTTCACGCCTATGCCACCAGGGGAGAGGGCGTGAGCAAGGCAGCCCAAGTGGCTCAAGATTAAACGGACATACAAAAACAAAAAGGAGCCCTGTTATGCAAACCATTGCTTTCCTAGGTCTTGGCAACATGGGCGCTCCCATGGCTGCCAATCTTCTCAAGGCCGGTTACACCCTTCGGGTGTTCGACCTGCAGCCGGAGGCTGTTGCCCGGCTGAGCAGTCAGGGGGCACAGGCCGCTGCCAGTGCGATCGATGCAGCCCGTGATGCCGACATCGTCATCAGCATGCTGCCCTCCAGCCCCCAGGTGGAAGCGCTCTATCTGGGCAAGCAGGGGCTTCTCGCGGCACTAGAACACCAACCGCTAATTATCGACTGCTCCACCATCGCCTCGGAAACTGCCCGTAAGGTATCGGCTAGCGCAGCCCAAAAACAAATCCAGATGCTGGACGCCCCGGTCTCCGGTGGCACCGCCGGAGCCGAAGCCGGCACTCTCACCTTTATGGTGGGGGGCGAGGCGAGTGCTGTGGAACAGGCCCGGCCGGTGCTGAGCGCCATGGGTAAGAATATCTTCCATGCGGGCGGTCAGGGGGCCGGTCAGGTGGCGAAGATCTGCAACAACATGCTGCTAGCCATCCATATGATCGGCACTGCCGAAGCCCTGCAATTGGGCGTGAATAATGGCCTCGACCCCAAAGTACTTTCCGACATCATGCAGAAAAGCTCCGGGCGCAACTGGTCCCTGGAAGTCTACAACCCCTGGCCGGGCGTGATGGACAATGTGCCCTCGTCCCGGGAGTACCAGGGTGGCTTTATGGTGGACCTGATGAGTAAGGATTTAGGGCTGGCCATGGAAGCAGCGCTCAGCTCCCGCTCCGCCACACCCCTTGGGGCCCTGGCGAAGCAGCTTTATGACCTGCACGGGAAACAAGGCAACGGGAAGCTGGATTTTTCCAGTATTCAGAAGCTGTTTGGGGAGAATGTGTCCTGAAAGGGGCTTCGTCCTATCGGCTAGCCCCAACTCGCAGTATCCCAGTCACTCCGGCAGCCCCGTTAGGACCTCGCCCCCGACTGCAGCAGTAACATCTCCAGATCTTCCTGGCGGTGTTCCCGCGCCAGGCTCAACGCGGTCTCTCCCGATACTGCTTGATAGTTCACATCCGCACCGGCCTTGATCAGCACCTGGGCCATGAGAAGTGCTCCCTGCGCTGCCACATGCATCAGGAGCGACCTGCCCTGAACCACGGCATTAACATCGGCACCGGCGGCAATCAAAGCCTTGGCCGCCGGCAAGCTGCCATTGCGTACCGCGTAAGCCAGGGGCGTCAGGTCTGCCGCATCCCGCTGATCCAGTTTTGCCCCCGCGGCAACCAATACCCGAATACTCTGGACATCTCCGCTCGCTGCCGCTTGATGCAAAGGGGAGCTCCCACTTTCCGCCTGACCTAGATTGGGATCCGCGCCCTCTTTCAACAGGAGCAACACTACCTCCTTCTGCCCCGCCTGGGCGGCCTGGGTCAAGGCAGTTCCCTGGGGAGACACCGCGTTCACCGACTCCCCCTGCCTGAGGAGACTGCGCACGGCTTTGGTGTCCCCCTCGGCCGCCGCCTGCATCAAAGGTGTGGGAGCTGATACCTGCGCCACCTCGGTAGAAGTGGGCTGGCTGGTACAGCCATGTAGTGCCAGACCGGTTAAAACAAGGGCGAGCAATGAGGAGCGCGTCTGATTCATGCGAATGGTATCCATGACAAGCAGAATTGGCGTCTTTGTATCCAATTTGCACCACAGGGTAAAGGAACCCCGTCATACTCTGGAAATAACCCGGCCGTCCCCTCTCTCCTTCTATCATGGGCTGCCGGAACCTCATGCCCAACCCGTTCGGGCCTGCTACAATAGCTGCCTCGTTTCAATCAGCAGCCTGTATCGCCATGTCTACTCAACGTCCTGCACCGCCTGAAAAGCCCCGTGTTCTGATCCGCTACTGCCCCCTGTGCGGCTGGCTGCTGCGTAGCAGTTGGATGGCCCAGGAACTGCTTACCACCTTTCAGGAAGAGCTGGGGGAAGTTGCCCTGCAACCGGCGGGTTCCGGCCTGTTCGAGATCTGGGTGGACGATACCCTGATCTGGTGTCGCAAGCGCGATGGGGGATTCCCCGACATTAAAATACTCAAGCAGCGGGTCCGGGATCAGGTCTGCCCGGACCGTTCCCTGGGCCATTCCGACCGAACCAGTTAAGCCCCGGCATTTCCTGGCATGCAGTTAACTCCCGAACAGCGCGAGATTATTGAAGCGGAGTCAGCCCATTGCGTGATCACCGCCGTGGCCGGCAGTGGCAAGACCACCACCCTCGCCTGGCGGATCTGCCATCTGCTGGAGCAGGGTGTTGATCCGCGCCGTATCCTGATCCTCATGTTCAACCGGGCCGCCCGGGAGGATTTCGGGCGCAAGCTTCAGGCCGTGTGCGGCAACCGCTTTCCCCGACTGCCCGAAATCCGCACCTTCCACGCCATGGGCTATCGCCTGTATCAGCGCTTCGTGCGGGAAGAATATCTGCCGCCCTTTAACAGCAACATTCTCAGTGAGCAGGAAGTCCAGTTCCAGCTCTGGCAACTGATCCGCCAGCTGGCTCCGGCAGAACAGCAGGATGACATCCAGCGGGACAAGAAGGATCACATCGAGATCGCCACCGGCTTTATCGATTTGGTGAAAAGCTCCCTGCGGGATCCGGAAGAGCTGTTCGAAGAGTTGGGCTATAGCGAGCGCCACAGTTACCTGATTGATCTGTTCGATGCCTTCGAGGACTGGCGCAAGCACGGACACCGCATCACTTATGCGGACATGCTCTACGAACCGGTCCTGGCCATCCGCCAGCATCCGGAGTTGCAGCAACTGGTGGAAAACAAGATGGATATCATCCTGGTGGACGAATACCAGGACACCAACGAAGTCCAGCATCTGTTGCTCACCTACATCGCCGGTACCCGCGCCAAGGTCACGGTAGTAGGGGACCCGGACCAGACCATCTACGAGTTCCGCGGTGCCCGCCCGGAATACCTGCTGCACCGTTTTCGCCACCAGTTCCGGGAGCCCGTGGAGCAGACCCTAACCTACACCTTTCGCTACGGACATCGGGTCGCCCTGCTGGCCAACCACCTGATCACCCATAACCGGGACCGCAACGACGTGTTATGCCGGGCCCATCCGGGCAACCCCGCGACCCGCACCTATCTGGTGGAAGCACCCGAGGAGCCGGCCCAGATCCTGGAAATTCTCGCCCAGCAACAGGCCCAGGGTACGCCTCTGCAGGACATCGCCATCCTGGTCCGGGTCTGGAGTCAGGCGGTGAACATTGAGTTGGCCTTACTGGCCAACGATATTCCCTATGCCATCGACCAGAACAAGGGGGCCCTGTTCACCCGGGAACTGGTCACCATGATGGACCTGCTGGCCTTTGCCGATGGCCGCTTTGCGGACCTGAACCAAACCGAGCGCACCCTGGCGTTCCAGCGCATCCTGCGGTTTCCCCATGTGGGGCTAAAAGAGCCGCGTCTGCATGACGTGGCAGCCCGCCTCGGCGCGCTCGAAGAGGGCTGGATCGACTGGCTGATGGAAGAGCTGCCGGAAGGCCTGCCGCCCCTGGCTAAGCGCAAACTGCGCCAAACCGCCCGCAGCCTGGACCGCATCCGCAGCCTGCGCAAACGGGCCGGCGAGGCCCTGGCCTACTACATCGAAGACACCGAGCTCCTTCGCAATTTGCGTGACCTGGCCCTGACCCATGATATCGCCGAAGATCGCATCGACCGGGTCCAAGGAGTGCTGCACTACCTCTCTCGCCTCAAACAAGACTGTGGCGGTGCCCTGGATCACCTGCTGGCCCTGCGTCAACGGGCCGGCCAGCCTGCCCAGCGCCAGGGACTAACGCTCACCACCATCCACCGCAGCAAGGGTCTCGAGTGGCCCGTCGTGCTGATCCCCGGTCTCAATGACCGCTACCTGCCCCATATCCCCAAAGAGCCAGAGGACCTGGAAAACCATCTACAAAGCGAGCGCCGCCTGCTCTACGTCGCCATGACCCGGGCCCAACGGGCCCTGTACCTACTGGTCCCACCCACCCCGGTCCGCAAAGGGGATATGGAACCCAGCACCTTTGTACAAGAGCTGAACTTTGAACAATGCGAGCAGTTGGGACACTGGTTTGAGACAGACACCCAAGCCCTGCCGGAAGAACTGGAGGCCAAGCTCAGCGCGGTCGCCAAGCGGTACCTGACGCTGACCAAAGAGGCAGGTTAACCATTCCCAAGCAGACTCTCTGGATGCACAAAAGCCATCTGCTCCGTTGCCATCCTTTGCATTTTTTGGCTTAATCCCCCACGCCCTCGGGCAACAGACCCTGGCCTGGCACTGACAAGAGCAGCCATTCCAGCGTCTATCCATCTCAAGGAAGACCTTTTAGTTTTTAGGGAAGAAAATGAAATTTTTAGCCGTTTTTAAGTATGGATTCACCCTGATTGGCCTTGGCCTGGCCGCCATTGCCTTCAGCATGTACAGCAACACCCATTCTTTTCTTGACCATGCCGTCACCACCGAGGGGACGGTCACCCAGCTCGTCCGCTCCTACAGCTCCCAGAATAGCGGCTCTTCCAGTTACTTCCCCGTCATCCGGTTTTTTACCCCCGATGGAAACCTGGTGGAATTTCAGTCGTCCACGGGCAGCAACCCTCCCGCCTATTCCACAGGCGAACTGGTGGAGGTGTTGTATCGTCCCGAAGCGCCGGAACGGGCCCGAATCAACAGTTTCTCATCCCTTTGGGGCGCCACACTCGTTGTCGGCGGGATTGGCCTGGCGTTCTTTTTGACGGGTTTTAGCATCATCCTAGCTGGCTCTCTGGGTAAACGTAAGGCTAACTACCTGCTGCAACACGGCACGCCGATAAATTCCCAGTTCCAAGGGGTGGAGCAGAACACAGCCATCTCAATGAATGGCCGCCATCCCTACCGGGTGCTGGCCCAATGGCAAAACCCGGCCACCTCGGAAGTTCATGTATTCCGGAGCAGGAACCTATGGTTTGATCCCACCAGCTATCTTCAAGATAACGCCATTACCGTTTATCTGGACAAAGACAATCCCAAGAAGTATTACATGGACTTGTCTTTCCTGCCGAAGCTCGCGAACTAAAGCAACCCCGGGGCGGCCTGGCGCCGCCAAAGATGTACCCGTCAGAGCCAATCAAGGAGTGCCCCATGGAGTTGAATCGCCGTCTCCTGAAAGAAGCTACGGACCAAGGGCTTCTCACGGAGCCCCAAGCGGAAAGGCTCTGGCAGTTTCTGGCGGAACGGGCCCAGGACCGGCCCCGTTTCAGCTTCACCCATATCCTCTACTACTTCGGCGGGCTGATCGCCATTGGTGCCATGACCTTGTTCATGACCCTGGGTTGGGAGCAGTTCGGCGGCTGGGGCCTGTTCACCATCGCCCTGCTCTATGCCTTGGCCGGCCTGGGGCTCACAGAGCATTTCCTGCGCAAGCGCCTGGCGATTCCCGCCGGCATCCTGGCCGCCTTTGTGGTGGCGCTCACCCCATTGGCGGTTTATGGACTGCAACATGCCTTGGGGTTATGGGCCGAGGGGCGGGATTACCGGGACTACCACGCCTATATCGACTGGCGCTGGTTGCTGATGGAACTGACCACCCTGGCAATCGGTGCCATCCTGCTGTGGCGTTATCGCCTGCCCTTCCTGGTAATGCCGGTGGCCATCACCCTCTGGTATATGAGCATGGACCTGGCGCCCTTTCTGTTCGGCTGGGAGGACTACAGCTGGGAGTTACGCAGACTCGTCTCTCTTTGGTTTGGCCTACTCATCACCCTGTTAGCCTTTTGGGTGGATCTCCGAACCCGCCAGGACAAGGACTTCGCCTTCTGGCTCTATCTGTTCGGTGTTGTGGCCTTCTGGTGCGGCCTGACCCTGATGAAATCCGACAATGAGCTGAGCAAGTTCCTGTACTTTTGTATCAACCTGCTGATGATCGGCGTCGGCGCAGTGCTGTCGCGCCGCGTATTTGTCGTTTTCGGGGGGCTGGGCAGTGCCGGTTATCTGGGTTATCTGGCCTATGACGTTTTTAAAGACAGCCTGCTGTTTCCATTCCTGCTCACTGCTATTGGTCTGGCCGTTATCTATCTGGGCATTCTTTGGCAACGTCACGAGACGTCCATCAGCCTCAAGCTGCGAGCCCTGTTGCCAGAGCCCCTACGGGAACTCATCGAGCGCCGGCACTAAGCAGCCCAGCCAGCAGTTCCTGCGCAAAGAGGGAGGCCAGCGCTTCCCTCGAATACCCTTCTTCACCTCGCCCCCGAGCCCTCACGCCAGTTCACAGGCTTTCGATATAGCGGATCATCCGCGCCCGCATTTCCTCATCCGGCAGGCGCCCATAGGCGGCCCCCATATTGTCGATCATATGCTTGGCACGGCTGGTGGCGGGCGTGACCGCGGTTACGCTGGGATGGGAAATCACGAACTTGAGGAAAAACTGGGCCCAGGAGTGGGCGTCAAACTCGGCGGCCCAGTCGGGCAGGGGCTTGCCCCGCACCAATTCCCACAAGCGGGTGCGGCCGAAGGGGGCATAGACCAGCACCGCCATGCCCAAATCCCGCGCCAGGGGCAGAATCCGCTCCTCCATGGTGCGGTTGTCAATGGCATAGTCGATGCCGATAAAATCCAGGGGCCGGCGGTTCATCAGCTGGTTCAGTTCGTCATACTGATAGGGAAAGGTGGTAGTCACCCCGATATAGCGCACCCGCTTCTGCTCCTTCAGCTCCTGAAGCAGCTGGAACTGGGTGGGGACATCCCCCAGGTTGTGCACCTGGATCAGGTCAATCACTTCCTTGCCAGAGCGCTTGAACGACATTTCCAGTTGTGCCCGGGCCTGGATGGGGTCGGCCTTGCCGCCGCGCCCGGCCACATTCACCTTGGTGGCCCAAAACAGCTTGTCGGTCACGCCCAGCTCTTGGGCCACCTGACCGGCCAGCTCCTCGGACGCCCCATAGCTGGGAGCGGTATCGAACACCTTGCCGCCCTTGTCGACCAAGGCCTGCAACACCTCACGCACGGCGGCGGTATCCTGGTCGGAGGCCACCGTGGAAAAGGTAGCCGAGCTGCCCAGCCCGACCACGGGCAGCTGTTCTCCGGATGAGGGAACCGGTCGGGTAATGAGTTCCAGTGGTTGGTCCTGGGCCCATAACAGGTTGGGCTTGATGGCCAGAGAAGCCCCCGCTGCCAGGGCCAGCTTCAAATAATCTCGACGGGAAATCATCGGGAAGTCCTCGTTGTAATGGTTTCTGTTCCTTGAGAATCCGTAGCCTGCAACGGGGCACTCTCAGCAAGGCGCTGCTGCACCTTCCCCAGCCAGAACCCCAGTGCCGCCCAAGCCAGCGCCAGGGGTACAACCACCGTGGCCACAGCCGCCAGCCCCATGCCCAGGCGTCCGAGCAGGCCTTCCAGTTGGGCGCCCACCACATCGCCGCCCCGATACACAAAGGTATCGATAAAAGCTTTCGCCTTGTACTTGTCCTCCCGCCCGACCACGGTAAACAAGGTTTCCCGCGCCGGCCGCATCAGGGCGCGCTGTACGGCCCGGAAAGAAGACTCCAGGGCAATCAGCACCACCAGGGAAGCCACCAGCGCCAGCCCCACAAAGCCCAGGGCTGCGGTGAGCGGCAGCAGCATCAGGGTGATGGACACCCCCAGTCGCTTCATCAAATGCCCCGCCACCACGGCTTGCAGCACCAGGGTTACCGCCTGGGTGATCAGATCAATGCGGGCGAACAGGGCCGTGCGCAGATCCAGATCCTCATCCAGGGCGGCAACCATCTGCAACCGGGTGAAGTAGATCAGCGTTGCCATGATGGCCACAATGATCACATAGCTGGCGATTCCCAACAGATAAGGGGAACGAAAGACCGCCCGCATGCCTTCCCAGGCACTGCCGCCAATCCGCTCCCGGCCTTCGGCGGCCGATCTCCGTGACGCCCGAGTCGCAGATCCTCCCGGAGCCTGATCCGGAGCAACCCGCACTACGGCCCAGCAGGCAGTCAGCGCCAGCAACAAAAAACCGGCAGACACCAACAGCAGCGCCGGGGTGCCCAGGGGCTTGGCCAGCAGGGACGACAACCAGGGACCGAAGACCGCCCCACAGGTGCCTCCTACGGCAATCAGGCCGAAAAAGCGCTTTCCCTGGTCATAGCTGAAGCGATCCGCCATCAGCGCCCAGAACACCATGGTGACGAACAGGTTAAACACGCTGTACCACACATAGAACACCTGTCCGGTGGTCACGCCAATCACATCGGGCGCCCAAACCATGATGAAGTGGAAAACCACCAGGCTCACGCCGAAAAACACATAGGTTGCGGTGATGAAATACAGGCGGGGCAAGCGGCTGACCAGCAGGCCAAACAGGGGATTCACCAGCAGGGTAATGACCGCCGTGCCCACAAACAGCCAACGCACACTCTCGATTCCGCTTTGCAGCCCCAGCGCCTCCCGGGCCGGGCGCAGGATCATCAGGGCCGTCAGGACACAAAAAAAGAAGACGACTGCCAGCAGTACGGGCAGGATCTCGTCCCGGTTCACATTGAACAGTTGGGGAAAAGGATTTTTCATGGGGCGGCGCTGTCTGGTTCCAGTACCCGTCAAGCTTACAGAAAATGCCCGGGCCGACAGCCGCAAGCCTTCACGTCCTGATCAATCCGTGCCCAACCTACAGCAGAAGCGGTGTCGAAAAGGGAGGGTTTTGAAGCCTTTACAGGGGCGCTTACGAAAATGAACTACTTTTACCTCAAATATGGACTAGACTTTTAGGCCTCCAGACCACTAACCGCCTGCTTTGTCCCGGCGGAAGAGTTAATCAGCAAGCTGCCCACCTGCGGGCACGTCAATCGTAACCGAGTGTAACAAGATGAATGCCCCTGCCATGAATATTGCCATTGACGATGGCTCAAGCAATGTCAAAGTAAGCTGGATTGAAAACGGAGTTCTCAAGACCATCGTTTCTCCCAACTCCTTTCGCAAGGACTGGAAAAGCGCTGCCCTGCTCAACGGGCAAAAGGTGTACAACTACAGTATCGGTACCACCAAATACACCTATGACGCCACTTCCGATAAAGCACTGGCAACCACCCACATCGAGTTCCAGTACGGCGACCTCAACCTGCTGGCGGTGCATCACGCCCTGCTGCAGACCGGCCTGACACCTCGCCCGGTGAAGGTCATCGCTACCTTGCCGATTACCGAATATTACCGCCCGGACGACTGCCAGAAGGACGAGGCCAAAATCCAGGCCAAGCGTGAAAACCTGATGCGCGAGATCAGCCTCAACAAGGGCGAACTGTTCCAGATCGTTGACGTGGAAGTGATGCCCGAAGGCCTGCCGGCCGTGCTGTCGCACCTGCTCAGCTCCAACTGCAATGAATTCACCCGATCCCTGGTGATCGACTGTGGTGGCACCACCCTGGATATGGGCATCA
>JAJUGC010000049.1 GCA_029268325.1 Gammaproteobacteria bacterium
GTGTCAGGCATGGCGGCGGAGGATGATGGGAAGGGCAGACGCCGCTGGCATCTGCCCCTGGAGAATCAAAGTCCGGTTTGCTTTTCCCGGATCTCGGCTAACGTCTTGCAGTCGATGCACAGAGTGGCGGTGGGACGGGCTTCCAGACGGCGGATACCAATTTCCACACCACAGGAATCGCAGTAGCCGTAGTCGTTCTGATCGATCCGGTCGATGGTTTGGTCGATTTTCTTGATCAGCTTACGCTCCCTGTCCCGTGCTCGTAGTTCCAGGCTGAACTCCTCTTCCTGGGTGGCTCGGTCGCTAGGGTCTGCAAAGTTGGCTGCATCTTCCTGCATGTGTTGCATGGTGCGATCCACTTCCTCCATCAAATCCTGTTTCCAATCCAGGAGAATTTTGCGGAAGTGCGCCATTTGCGCCTCGCTCATGTACTCCTCGCCTTCCGTGGTCTGATAAGGCGTGAAGTTTGAGAAGCGATCCATGGACGACTTTTGCGCTCCGGCGCTGGTGGCCTTTGCTGTTTTCTCTGCCATAGGCTTAGCCTCGTTCAATCGTACCTCTTATCCCCAAGCAACGTTGTTGCGGACCATGTCCTGGGATCCTGAAACTGTTACCATGGTTGGTACCAATCAAGCTGGGAAACATAACAGATTCATATATGGGAGCCAATACATATTTCATTTACCATAGTTCAGACTTCCGGATCGCGAAAGTTTTGTGACAACCTCTAAATAAACCACGTCTCCACTACGCAGTTATTAATCAATAGGAACGCCGTTTGAAATTCGAATTGCCCCTTCAAAGCGGTACCCTGATTCGCCGCTACAAGCGCTTTCTCGCCGACATTGAACTGGCCGACGGGCGCGAGCTGACGATCCATTGCCCCAATACGGGCTCCATGCTGGGTTGCTGTGAGCCTGGCAGCCGGGCCTGGTTTCTCGACTCAGGCAACCCCTCCCGCAAGTATCCCTGTACCTGGGAGCTGGTGGAAACGCTTGAAGGCGACTGGATCTGTATCAACACCGCCCGTGCCAATGCCCTGGTGGCAGAAGCAATCGAGAATCGTGTAATTGTAGAGTTACAGGGCTATTCCCGTCTTCGCCGGGAAGTCCGCTATGGGCAGGAGAGTAGCCGTATCGATCTTTGCCTGGATAGTCCGGAGCATCCGGAACAGCCTGCCTGCTATGTGGAAGTGAAGAATGTCACCCTGCGTGAGTCGGGTGGTTTGGGTTACTTCCCCGATGCCGTCAGCCTGCGGGGGCAAAAGCATCTGCGGGAGCTGATCCATATGACCCAGCAAGGCTACCGGGCTGTGCTGATGTTCTGTGTCGCCCATACGGGCATTGAGCGGGTCAGGCCGGCGGACCACATTGATCCGGCCTATGGCCGGTTGCTGCGCGAAGCGGCTGCCCAGGGGGTGGAGGTGATGGCCTATCGCGCCATCATTGCCCCTGACGAGATCCGCCTGAACCAGCGGATTCCCGTAGAGCTCGACTAGCTTGCCCATGGAGCTCAACTAGTTTATCTGCGACAAGGCGTGATGGACCGGGCTCTACAGGAGAGCCCACAGTTGTCCGTCGCGCACCTCGTGGGTAACAGCTTCCAGAAACTGTCCCGAACAGGGCCCGCTTACACATTCCCCAGACTCGATCAGAAACAGGGCCCCGTGAGTGGAGCACTGGATGAACTGGTTCTGGTGGTCCAGGAACCGGTCGGGCAGCCACTCCAGCTCAATCCCCAGGTGGGGACAGCGGTTCCGGTAGAGGAAGACGGCTCCCCGGCTACGGACGGCAAACAGCTGCTGTTCCCCAACCTGATAGCCCTTGCTGCCGGGGTCTTGAATCTCCGCGACCGGGCCGAGGCAGATCCCTTCGGACATTTCCCCTCCTTTACCGGGTCGCCACGGTCATGTCCAGGCGTCGGCCCAGCGTCTCCAGGAGTGGTTCCAGGGTTTCCGGGTGGTCGGTTCGCACCGTCACCTGGTAAATGGCTTCCTCTTCCGTGAGCGCTTCCCGGTGGGCCAACTGCTGGTCTAGCACCTTTAGATCTGCTTCGGAGGCGTCATTGCGAGCCGCCTGGCGGGCGCTAATCCAGTCACGAATGGTGCTGATATCCGCCTCGCAAGACAGGATCAGGTAAGGTACTCCCTGGGCTTCTGCCACAGCCTCCATGGGGGCCCGTTGCTCCCGTTGCAGGAAGGTGGCGTCAGCGATCACCGCATACCCACAGCGTAGTAGTTGCAGGGCCAGGTCGGTCAGGCGTTGGTAGGTCGCCTGGGTGCTTTCGGGGCCGTAGATGCCCCCATTGAGCTCCGAGCCGCTGGTTTGTAGCCCGGACAGGCCGTGCAGCCTTTTGCGCTCAATATCGGAACGTAGCCGGACAAAGCCGAGCCGGTCCACCAGCACGTTGCTCAGGGTCGACTTGCCGGAACCGGACACGCCATGGGTGATGACCAGGCAGCGGCTGGGGACAAAGGTGTAGGATTCGGCCAGGTCCGCATAGTTGCGGTATTTCCTGTCCTGCTCTGCTTTGAACTCCCCGCTGGCGCCCTTGGTGAACAGGGCGACTTTCGCCCGCACCATGGCCCGGTAGGCCTTATAGAAGTTCAGCACTTCCAGGCCACCATAGTCCCCCGTGTGTTCCAGGTAGCGGTTGAGCACCCGGTTGGCGAAGCGTTTCAGGCCCCGGTCTTCCAAGTCCATGAGGAGGAAGGCCAGGTCTGCCATCACGTCGGTCCAGCGGAAGGCTTCGTTGAATTCGATGCAGTCAAACAGGGTGGTTTTGCCATCCACCAGGGTAATGTTGCCCAGATGAATGTCGCCATGGCATTCGCGGATGAAGCCATGGGCCTTGCGTTGCTCGAAGATCGGGATCAGACGCTGGTAGCTGTCCTGGGCCCAGGCCTCGAGTTGATCCAGTTGGGCAAGCAGTGTTGCATCGTCGAGCAGCGGGCGAATCTGGTCAAAGTTCTGCTGCACAGGAAAGAACACCTGCTCCGGCTGGCCGAACTCGCTGGCCGGGTCGGCCTTGGCAATGGTGCTGTGGAACTGGGCAACCTGGTCGGTAAGCTCGTCGATATGGGCTTCGCTGAGTTCGTTACGGGACTGAAGCCGGTCGAACAGCTGTTCCTGGTCAAACTGGCGCATTTTGATGGCGTACTCAAACGGGGTGCCTTCGCCACCCAGTTGGGGCTGCTCCGGGGTGCCGGTAATGGGCACCACCTCCAGATAGAGTTGGGGGGCCAGGCGACGGTTGAGCTCCAGTTCTTTGTGACAGAACTGGCGACGGCTTTCCAGGCTGGTAAAGTTGAGGAAGCCGAAGTCCATGGGCTTCTTGATTTTATAGGCGTAGGGACCTGTCAGCAGAACCCAGGAGATGTGGGTCTCTACGAGCTGGAATCCCTGAACCGGGTGATTGTATAGTGCGCCATCCTGAAGCGCCCGAAGAAGTTCGCTGCTCACGCTGTATTCCTTGTTCTTGAATAATGGGACGGGGTCGCCGAGGGTGTTAATGTTAACGCTTCAGCATGAGGTAAGATAGGCGGGGAAATGCATTTGCCGACCCGTATCCATTCATCGTTTTAGCAGGTTTTACCACTTCCCATGTCCAAGTCCAATTCCTCGCGCGGTAGAAGTCGCCGCACTGGTCCCCGCTCTTCCGGTTCCAAGCAGCCCCGCTCCAAGGGTAGGCGCTGGTGGGGGTTGTTGTGGCGCCTGGCCCTGGTGGGGGTGTTGGTGCTGGCGGGCTGGTTGGTGTATCTGGATGCAACGGTTCGAACCAAGTTCGAAGGCAAGCGCTGGGCTGTGCCGGCCAAGGTCTATGCGCGCCCCCTGGAGATTTTTGATGGTCAGGCCCTCACCATGCAGGGGCTGCAAACAGAGCTCGCCCTGCTGGGCTACCAAAGGGTATCGCGGTTGGAAGGGCCGGGAACCTATGCCATCCAGGGCTCGCGGGTGGATCTGTACAGCCGGGGCTTTCGCTTCCCCGATGGCCTGGAGTCATCCCAGGCGGTGAGTTTCCGGATTGATGACGGCGTCGTCCTGAACTTCGGTGCCCGAAGCGGCACAGCGACCTATTCGGTCCGTTTGGACCCGTTGGTGATTGGCGGTATTTATCCTGCCCACAAAGAGGACCGCGTGCTGGTGAAGCTGGAGCAGGTTCCGGAGCTGCTGCCCAAGGTGCTGATGCTGGTGGAAGACCGTAACTTCTACGATCACCATGGCATTGCGCCGCTGTCTATTGCCCGGGCCTTGCTGGCCAATATCCGGGCCGGTCGGGTGGTGCAGGGGGGTAGTACCCTGACCCAGCAGCTGGTGAAAAACTTTTACCTGACCAATGAACGCTCCCTGGTCCGTAAGGCCAACGAAGCCTTTATGGCGTTGTTGCTCGATGCCCATTACAGCAAGGACGAGATTCTTGAGGCTTACCTCAATGAGGTCTTCCTGGGTCAGGTGGGTGAGCGGGCAATTCACGGTTTCGGCCTGGCCAGCCACTTCTACTTTGGTCAGCCCCTGACAGAACTGAGCACGGACAAGCTGGCGCTACTGGTGGGGATCGTGAAGGGGGCCTCCTATTTCAATCCCCGCCGGTATCCGGACCGGGCCACGGCGCGGCGGAATACGGTCCTCGACCTCATGGCGGCTGAGGGGCTGATCAGCCAGCAGGAAGCAATTCGCCTGAAGGGGCGTCCCCTGGGGGTGATCAACCGGCCCAGCTATTCCGATTCCCGTTATCCGGCATTTATGGATCTGGTGCGTGAGCAGTTGGTGAAGGACTACCAGGAGGAGGACCTGCAATCGGAAGGGCTGCAGATTTACACCACGCTGGACCCCATCGTGCAGGAGCAGGCCGAGCAGAGCCTGCGGGAAGGTATTACCCGCTTGCAACGCGGAGCTGCACAAGGCAGCGAGCTGCAGGGAGCCGTTGTGGTAACGGGAACCGAAAGTGGAGAAGTGCTGGCCCTCGTTGGAGGCAAAGAGGCGCGCTATGCGGGGTTCAACAGGGCGATGCGGGCGGTCCGTCCCATCGGATCCCTGGTCAAACCGGCCATCTACCTGACGGCTTTAATGCAGCCGGAGCGCTACAACCTGCTGACGCCCCTACAGGACAAGGGCTTTCTGATCCGCCTCGACAATGGGCAGGAATGGCAGCCCCGCAACTACGATCGCCAGGAGTATGGGGAGGTACGTCTGCATGAGGCTCTTACCCGCTCTCTCAACTTGTCGACCGTACGCCTGGGCCTGGATCTGGGCTTGTCGGAGGTGGCGGACACCTTGCGCCGTTTGGGGGTAGAGCGGAGAATCCCCCTTTATCCATCCATGTTGCTGGGGTCGGTTAACCTGAGTCCGCTGGAGGTGGCCAAGGTCTACCAAACCATCGCCAGTTCCGGCTTCAATACGCCCCTGCGGGCCATCCGCGCAGTGACCACCGCCGATGGCGAAGTCCTTTCCCGGTACGCCTATGAAACCGAGCAGGTGGTGTCTCATGATGCGGTGCACCTGTTGCAATACAACATGCAGGAGATTATGCGGGAGGGAACCGGGCGTGGAGTCTATCGGCGTCTGCCCCAGACTCTGGCAGTAGCGGGCAAGACGGGCACTACCGATGACTTACGCGATAGCTGGTTTGCCGGCTTTACCGGCAATCACCTGGCTGTGGTCTGGCTGGGGCGGGATGACAATGGTCCGACCCACCTGACGGGCTCTACTGGCGCCTTAACAGTCTGGGCGGATCTGATTGGCAGTTTGCCGGAATATGGCTTCACAAGTGCCAAGCCCGCCACCGTGGACTACGTCTGGGTCGACTCTGTCAGCGGCCTGAGGAGTGAAGATCATTGCGAGGGCAGTCGCTATATGCCCTTTATCCGGGGCACTGAGCCCCAGGAGCTGGCGCCCAATTGTCAGAAAGGGCGCTTGCAGAACTGGTTTAGAGGGTTGTTTCAATGAGGCGAATGAATCACGCACAGAGCTGTAAATCTTCCGGTCAGCCCTTGGCAAGGGCATCCCGTTGGTGGCTGGCGGTGTCGGCATCTTGCTTGCTGGCGGTTTGTACCACCGGTCCCTATGCGCCGCCCCCTCCGGTCATCGCGCCACAGCCGGAGGCGCCCGCGACACGGGAATCGGGTCCCCAGACGCTGCCACCGTCATCCCCCACACCTTCCACCCAGTCGCCCAGCATGGAATCTTCCCGGACGATTGCCCGGGGGGTGCGGACTGAACGGGTCCAACCTACGGCTGCGGCCCGGGCCTTGATCCAGAGAGCCCAGGCTGAGCGTCGGGCGGGAAACTATAGTCAGGCCGCCAGCTTGCTGGAACGGGCCCAGCGCATGTCGCCCCAGGCTGCGGATGTGTATTTGGAGCTGGCCTTGGTGAAAGCCGCGGAAGGGGCCTATGCCCAGGCTGAGCAGTTTGGCCAGAAGGCGATTTCGTTGTCAGGTAGTGATGAGGGGTTCCGGCGCCAGACCTGGCAGGTGATTGCCGACATTCGTGAGGCCCGGGGGGATCGAGCGGGGGCTGCTGAAGCGCGTCGGCTGGCGGCGCGGCAAGGCTGACCAAGGTTAGGTCAGTGCCGGAGCAGATTCCGGCACTGACTGGTCAAGATCAAAGACGCTTAAACACGCGCTCGGCCGCCTCCAGGGTGAGGCGCACTTCTTCCTCGCCATGGGCGGAGGAAACGAAGCCGGCTTCAAAGGCTGACGGCGCCAGATAGATGCCTTCTTCCAGCATACCGTGGTAGAACTTTTTGAAGCGCTCCAGGTCGCAGGCGGTGGCCTGGGCATAATGGGTCACCTGGGGCGCATCCGTGAAGAAGAATCCGAACATGCCGCCCACCTGGTTGCAGGTCAGGGGAATATTGGCAGCCTTGGCCCGCTCCACCAAACCCGTGGTCAGCGCCTGGGCAGTTTGACTGAGGCGCTCATGGAAGCCGGGTGCGGAGACTTCTTCCAGCATGGTGAGGCCCGCCTGCATGGCCAGGGGGTTGCCCGACAAGGTGCCTGCCTGGTACACCGGCCCCAACGGCGCAATATGCTCCATGATCTCCCGGCGTCCGCCGAAAGCACCGACAGGAAGGCCCGCGCCAATCACCTTGCCCAGGGTGGTCAGGTCCGGCTTGATGTTGTAGTGGGCCTGGGCGCCACCCAGGGCGACCCGGAAGCCGGTCATCACCTCATCAAAAATCAGCACGCTGCCATACTGGTCGCACACTTCCCGCAGGCCTTCCAGGAATCCGGGCACCGGGGGGATACAGTTCATGTTGCCGGCCACCGGCTCGACAATGATGGCGGCAATTTCCGAGCCGACCTCGGCAAACACCTTTTTCACTTCGTCCAGGTCGTTGTAGGTCAGCGTCAGGGTTTGGCTGGCCAGGGCCGCCGGTACGCCCGGTGAGTTGGGAACCCCCAGGGTGAGGGCGCCGGAGCCGGCTTTCACCAGCAGGGAGTCCGCATGGCCGTGGTAGCAGCCTTCGAATTTTACGATCTTGTCACGGCCGGTGTAGCCCCGTGCCAGGCGGATGGCGCTCATGGTGGCCTCGGTGCCGGAACTCACCATGCGCACCATTTCAATGGAGGGAATCAGCTCGCAGACTTTCTCCGCCATGTCGATCTCGATGCGGGTGGGGGCGCCGAAACCCAGGCCATCTTCCAGCTGCGCCCGTACCGCCGCCAGGACTTTGGGATGGGCATGGCCGAGAATCATCGGGCCCCAGGAGCCCACGTAGTCGATATAGCGGCGTCCGTCTTCATCAATCAGGTAAGCGCCTTCGCCGCGCTTGAAGAACACCGGCGTGCCGCCCACGCCGCGAAAGGCGCGAACCGGAGAGTTCACACCACCGGGAATATGCTGTTGGGCACGTTCAAACAGAGTATCGGATTGAGTCATGTCAGAGATTCCGTCAGGTAAATAGATTGGCAAATTGAGTGGCGCGCTGTTGCACGTCCGGACCATCAAACAAAGCGTTGATCACCGCTATCAGGTCGGCACCGGCCTCAATCAGGCCGGGAGCATTGTCCTGAGTGATCCCGCCGATCGCCACGACTGGCAGTTCCAGGGCCTGTTTGGCCTCGCTTAACAGAGACAAGGGGGCCGGTTTGGCTTCTGGCTTGGTCGGCGATGGAAAAAAACTGCCAAAGGCCACATAGCTGGCCTGTTGGGCCCGGGCTTCCCGGGCAAACTCCAGGGAGGCATGGCAGGTGGCGCCGATAATTGCATCTGGCCCTAAGCACCGGCGCGCCTCCAGCAGGCTGCCATCGCCACGCCCCAGGTGTACACCTGCTGCGCCTACTTGCAGGGCAAGTTCCAGGTCGTCATTGATCAACAATGGGCAGCCTAGATGCTGGCAGAGTTGCTGCAGGCGCTGGGCCCGTTCTATGCGTTCCTCGGGGTTACCCAGTTTGTCCCGGTACTGAACCAGCACCGCGCCGCCCCGAATGGCCGCTTCCACGGCTTCGTACAGGCGTTCTCCGGGCAGTAGCTGGGCGTCGGTGATGGCATAGAGGCCCCGGGCGTTCCAGGCAGAACGGCTCATATGTTCTCCGGGTTTTTCCAGATCCGGCGGGGGAAGTGCTGTCCCCGTCCGAGCCGCTCGCCTTGGCGCAGGCTTTCATAGGTATAGGCCTGGGCTTTGGCACAGGCTTCTTCCAGGCTCCAGCCCCGGGCGAGTCCCGCGGCCACGGCACTGGCCAGGGTGCAGCCGGAGCCATGATAGATAAAGGGCAGACGCGGCCACTCCCATTTGATCATGGCGCCATCCGGTCCGTGCAGGGTGTTGATAATGGTGTCCCCTTCATCATCCCCGCCGGTGATCAGCACCTGGTCGCAGCCCTGGTTGAGCAACACCTGGGCGGCCGGTTCCCGCTCCTTCTGGCCGCTGAGCCGGAAGGCTTCCGGGCTATTGGGGGTCACCACTGTGGCGCGGGGCATCAGTAGTCGGCCCATGGCCTCCTGCATGGGATCGCTGGCGAGAGCACCACCGCCGGAGGCGCCGAGTACCGGGTCCATCACCACGGGAACCTGAGGATGTTGGGAGAGGATTTCCGCAACGGCTTCAATCACGGCCACATCCCCGAGCGCGCCGAGCTTGAAGGCGGCCACGGGCAGGTCTTCCAGCACCAGCTTGGCCTGGCGTAACAACATGGCGGCATCGACCGGATTATTTTCCAGCAGGCCGCGGCTATCCTGCACCGTCAGGGCGGTGATGATGGGGGCGGCGTGGCAACCCAGGGCGGCGATGGCCTCGATGTCGGCCGAAATGCCGGCGCCACCCACGGGATCCAAGCCGGAAAAGCAGACAACAATGGGGCGATTGCGGATCATATTGGAATCCTTCAGAAAGGTTTAACAACAGCCAGTATGACGGCACCGATCAGGATGAATACTGGAAACTCATTGAAGACGCGATAGAACCGATGGCTACGCTGGTTGCGGTTGTCCCGGAACTGCTTGACCAGATGGCCGCAGTACAAATGGTACAGAACCAGGATTGCCACCAGGGTGAGCTTGGCATGCAGCCAGCCCATTTGCAGGAATCCGGGGGTGAGGTAGATCAGCCAGATACCCAGGGCGATGACCGCGATCATGGAGGGTGTGGTAATCCCCCGGTAGAGTTTGCGTTCCATAACCTTGAAACGCTCCTGGCTGATTTCGTCTTCGCTCATGGCATGGTACACGAACAGGCGCGGCAGATA
>JAJUGC010000050.1 GCA_029268325.1 Gammaproteobacteria bacterium
CCCCCCAGCACAAACAAGTCCAACCGCGCCACCTCCGCGCGCGCCTCGTCCCGGGACAGGTCCCGTACCGGTACTGCCCGGTCCACGTCCTGATTTCGTAACGTATGCTCCGCATTGCGGGAAAAGACGGTAATTTCCACCGACAGGCTTTGCCTTAACTGGGCCACAATAGCTTCCAGGATGGCCTCGTCCCCGAGGTTCAAGCCACCGTAAGAACCGGATATACCAATGCGATAGGTACGATCATAACTGTTCATCAAGGCCGCGCTTCCTTCTTCGCAGGGTTCATACCGATAGTGCAGGCGCGGTCATACCACGCTCTGCCTATTGTAAAGTTCAGTGCGAGCCTCAATTAGGAACCGTCTTCAATAGCAGACAGGGATTCTTTTGGGTTACAAACCAAAGGGGTAGGTTTCTTCCTCGCCCAATACCCATTCCGAGGTGGCATCCAGAGGTTCCAGAGCGCGGGTTTCATCAAAGTGCAGGATCACATCAAATTGCTCGGCTAACCGACACCGGAAATAATGGCTGGCCCGCTCCGACTCCGGCAAGTACAGCACACCGATGGCCCGCTGGAGACGAGACTCTCCCAAGGGTTCTGCCATTTTTCCATGCAGGGGCAAAATGAAACGCTCCAAATGAGCCCGGTGCAGGACCTCCTCAATGCTGCCCGGCAGCGCCGGCCGTACCCGCTTGCACTCCACCGGCCCATCCCATTCCGTAGCAGCGGATACTGTCCCCCGATAGGTCGTGAAACCGACCAGCACGCAATCACTGGCATAGCGCTGGCGCGCCAGCTGACCCACATTATGCTCACCCCGTCGGCCCATATCCGTGGCGCGGGCATCCCCCAGGTGTGAATTATGTGCCCAGACTGCAATCCGGGCAGAATGTCCCAGGCGCTTGGAGAGGTGGACATGCAAATTGTCGAGCGTCTCGCTCATATGGCTGTCGCGCAGGTTCCAGGTATTGATGCGGCTGCTGAACATTTGCCGGTAATAGGCTTCGGCACTCTGCACCAGGCGGGCATTTTGTTCGGCCTGGAACAATTCGTCCTCCGCCGCCATGCCATCGCCTTTAAGATAGGAAAATGCTTTATTGCGGAGCTCCTGGAGCTGCTTGATAACCTCCTCCTCACAGGAGCTGTGTCGCCCAAGCGTCACGCCGTAACCATAATGCCGTTCGTTGCTAACATGCTCCAAGCAGCCATAGCGTCGGCGGGCTTGTTCAGCCGCCTGGGGGTCAACCTGTTCCAGGTACTGCACCACAGCCGCTGCAGACTCATAGAGGCTGTACATATCCAGCCCGTAGAAGCCAACCTGCCGGTTATAAGGCAATGCCCGGTTATGCTCCCGCAACCAGTCGACAAACTCCTGGATAACTGTATTTCGCCACATCCACATGGGAAAACGCCGGAAATCGGAAAGGGCTTCATCAGCACTTTGATCGCTCCCCTGCCAACGTACATAGCGGTTGACCCGATAAGCCGAGGGCCAGTCGCCCTCGATCGCAATAGCACTCAAGCCATGCTCGGTGATTAGCTGCTTGGTGATCGCCACCCGCGCCTGATAGAAGTCATGGGTACCATGAGTGGCCTCGCCCAACAGCACAAAGGACTTGTTTCTCAACAGCCTTTGTAAGGCGGTGTAATCATCCGGCGCTCCCGCCAAAACGAAAGCACTTTTGCGAATCGCATCCTCGATTCCTAGCTGTAAACCGGCCATGGCTGGTCTCCTCCACATCCCATCGACCAGGCCAAACCGCTGCCAGGCGCTTTAAGCAGTTTCCGATTGGATAGGATTTCCAAGAAACCTACGGGTGCCTAAGCCCACGGAGCCTGTACCTTCAAACTAGGTTACAGATGCCCACCGGAAGGCGAGCGAGTTATCCGTTGAAAAAAACTGAATAAAAGAAAGGCCCGGGCTTAAACCTGGTCAGTGCAGGCCCGGGCCACTAAGGACGAGGAAGGACAAGATGCAGACTCACGATCTGCTAGGCCAGCTCCAGCCGGGAAGGCACTCCAAACCCGAAGTAGGCTGTCAACGCAGCGGTTGCAGCATGGAGCCAGACATCATGGCCGTACAAGGGCAGAAAGCCGAACAAGGTATTCAAGCCCGGGAACAGACCAAAAATCGCCAGGGCGGCGAAGAGCACGGCATTGACTCTGGCAAAGGTCACGGATGAGTTGAAGTGATTGGCTGCAAATACGCCCCAGAGCCCAATGGCCACATGATAAAGGTTATGCCACAGGTTCACTGGAAACAGCCCTAGAAGCAGGCCGTGATCCATCTGGGAGGCCATTGTCATCTCCGGTTGCGTTACCAGGGCCGGAATGAACCCCAATACACCCACCAGGGCGTAGACAATCCCAAACACTAGCGCGAATTTCCTGACCATGGGCCTTCCCTCCTGTCCCAGCTGTTACTTTTCGATGACCCCGCAGGCCACCCGGCCCGCACCACCCCCGAGTTTTTCGGGATGATCGGAATAATTGTCTCCACCTTCATGAAGCATGAGGGAATGGCCTTTCAAATCCGCAACTTTCACCCGTGGGGCCAAAACCGGATGAGAAGCTCGCCCTTGGTCGTCCACATACAGGGCGGGCAAATCTCCCTGATGCCCTTTGCCATAGGGGCCTTCATGGCGATCCTCCCCATTGCCGACCCAATGGCCGCCCGCGGCCAGGGCCGCAACGGGTTTACCATCCTGCTCGGCAGGGCCGCAGTCCGGCTTCTCATGCACATGAAACCCATGGAGCCCCGGATTCAGGCCCTCCAATTCTGGCCGGAACAGGGCGCCATATTCCGTATCTTCAACCTTCACCACCCCGATTTTCTCGCCGACACCCGACGCAGAAACCTTGTTCAGGGTGATTTCGAGACTGTCCTGAGCGGATACGGACAGACTCACTGCCATTGCTATCAATGCCAGGGCCAAGGGCTTTTTGGATATTCCCATCGAATGATCTCCCTTTCGATTCGTGGATAAAAGTGACTACTCTCTTGTCTGGCCTGGACCACTACAGATCCAGCAGACCACGACTGAAATAATGCCAAAGGCCACAGCTCTGGAAAAGCCCTGCAATCAACAAGCGCCGGCAGCCCAAACCCCCGCCCTATAGAAAGCCCTGCCCATCAAGGTGGGACGGAGCACAGGCATCGCAGTGCACCAAGGATGCAAAGTCTGAAGTAGAGCGCCCCCAAGGACGCTCTCTGCGAGTCTGGACACCGCCCGACCTTGAGCAGACAGGCTCAGGCCCTGATGTCCGAGCACTTAGTACTGCATTTCCCCACCGCTTTGCTGCTCATACTCGGTGAATTCCTCGGAACTCAACTGGCCGTCCTGATCCGAGTCCAGATCATCAAACTGGCCAGATAATTGCGCATCGCTTTCAGCTTCATCACGGCTGATGTTGCCATCCATATTGGAGTCCAGATCGGTAAAGGCTTGTGAGTCTGCCCCCATGGTTCCCGTGCTGTCCATGGTGGACCCGGTGCTACCGCCCATTGTGCCACCGGACATGCCGGCATCAGAGCCAGAGTCCATGCCACCCGTATCGCCTGCACCCTGTGCAAATGCGGATCCCGCAGTCAACAGAAGGCCGGCTAACAAGAATTGGTTCAGTTTCATAACGCTATTCTCCGTTCAGACGTAAATTTATCCCTGACAACATTCTTTACAGATCGCCGTTATACTCGCGATCGCGGCTTGCCTCTGCCCTTCTCGATGGGAGAAAGGCACAGCATTGGAATCAACATCCGTGCCAATCGGAGAAAAAGTCACTGAATTGCGACAAAAAGAGAGAGATTGTTTTTTGACTGGACCATGAAGCCAGGCATGGCGCGGCTTTGGGAAAGCTCGACCAACTGGGACTAAACCGGCCCCCGTCCCCTCCCGGCTTTTTGAAACACTAGAAAAAGACACTTTTTGTAGAAATTTCTTCGGCCCTTGCAGAAACTACTATGCAAAGCAGCCCCAAACGTAAGCTCGATTTTACAGACTCCGCTCTTCCTTAAGCCCCTGAAAAGACTACAAAGTCTCACTTATTCAGCGAACCAGTCCTCAATCCGTTCCAGAACTGGTACAAATTAAAACCCTTCGCAGCTCCAGCAACAAAGCCCCAGAAGGCTCGTTTTTTCTGATTACTCAAAGAGTTGCAGCTCCACGCCTCTTCCCTGGCATGACCTTCGCAATAGAGCTAGCGACCTTCCAAGGAAGGCACGGAGCAACAATCCCAATATTCATGACAAGAACATGAATAAGAACTGACTGAGGAAAGGACAAATGAAAAAGACCCTCTTAGTAACCTCTATTGCTTTGACTCTTGGCTTCTCCGCTCAGACCTATGCTCAACCCTCATTTGACGACATCAACTTTGCCGATGACGGCAGCACCAGCATGGAAGATGGCAACCTGATCGGCAATACCGCAACCGTCACCAATGACCTGGACGCAACCATAGATGCCAGCACCACCAACACCGCTGACGTTGACGCCAATGTGGATGCCAGCACCAATGACAGCAACAACTCCATCAGTAAGTCCAGTGCCGATACGATCACCAAAACCGACCTCGACCTCAATGCTGATGTAGACCTGGATGCCAGCACCAATGACAGTAACAACTCCATCACCAAGTCCAGTGCTGATACGATCACCAAAACCGCCCTCGATCTCGACGCTGATGTAGACGTGGACGCCAGCACCAACGACAGCAACAACACCGCCACTATCACCAAGACCAGTGCTGATACGGTCACCAAGACCAGCACCGATATCGCCGTCGATGCGGACGTGGATGTCAGTAGAACCAGCACCGCTGATAACGGCTCGATTTCCATGAATGACGGCAACACCGTCACCAACACCAATACGGAAATCACCATCGGCGATATCAACGTGGATACTGCCGTCAACCAGGCTGAACTGACAGCGAGCGTCAGTGGCAACACCATCACCATGACCGCCGGCGGACTGGAAGCCCTCCCCGGCTCCATTGATGCCAGCAACAACATCAGCGGCGGCTCCATGAACTTCACCGGCGTGGGTCTGGCCACGCAGAACACCGGTGCTGCCGCCTCCACCCAGGCTAGCATCAACGTCCAGTCCAACCTCGCGTTCTAACCGGGACTGATGTTCACCGGCCTTTGCCGGTGAACATCAGCACTTAACCGGACGTGGTGAGGACAAAGGAGGTTGAACGCCATGAATGTGATAAGAACAAATCTGCTACTGGCAGGCTGCTGTAGTGTCCTTTACTCGGCGGGAGCCTTGGCAGATGTATTGACGGAGGATTGGCTGGCTTCAGAGGCGGCGGTATCGCTCTCTGAACTGGAGGAATCAAGGGGAAAGCAGGACATCCAAATCAACCTTGATGAACTTCAAATGCTGGTTCAAAAGAACGACGGAGAACAAACTGCCGTTCTGGAGAACAACACCCTCAATGCAGGCGTCAATGGCGCAAACTATATCCACACAGGGGCGATGAATGGACTCACGGGAATTGCCACCGTGATCCAGAACACCGGGAACCAGGTCATCATTCAGGATACGACCATGGTAAACGTCACCATCTCCCCCTGACCATAAGAACAACAAAGGCATCGCTTTAAACATGGTGCAACGGAGGCAATCGTGAGAGGAATAAACCGGTTCAACCGAATCCTGTTGCGGTTTCTGTTTACCGCTGCGCCCTGTTTCTCCGCCCATGCCGGCTTCGTTTCCATCCCCGGCATTGGCGGAGACTTTGGCGTCACCGTCACCAGCTACAAAGAAGCCCGGTTCCAGACCGTTGTGAAACAGCAATACGATTTCAGCTGCGGCTCCGCAGCCCTGGCCTCCCTGCTTACCTACCACTATGGAGACCCGGTTTCCGAGCAGCAGGTGTTCGAAGCCATGTATGAAAGCGGAGACCAACAGCGCATCCAGCAGCACGGTTTTTCCCTGCTGGATATGAAAGGTTTCCTGGAAGCCCGCGGCTACAAAGCCGATGGTTTCCGAGTTTCCCTCTCAACCCTGACCCAGAACGCCCGTGTACCTGCCATCGTCTTGACCAATACCAATGGCTATCGCCATTTCGTGATCGTTAAGGGGGTTACGGAGAAAGAGGTATTGGTGGGCGACCCGGCCCTTGGGGTTCGGGCGGTTCCCCGTCCCCAGTTCGAAGCCTCCTGGGATGGGCTGCTGTTTCTGATCCGCAGCCACGCCGACATCGGCCGAAACCGGTTTAACCTGCCTGAAGAGTGGGCCGTAGAGCGGAAGGCGCCTTTTGGAACGGCCTTCACACAGCAAGGCCTTGCCAACTTCACCTTACTACTGCCACGACAACTGGAGTTCTAGGAGCAAACCATGAAAAGCGCCATGATGTACCTGAGTCTGAGTTTTTCCCTGGTGAGCCTACCCGCCATGGCAGCATATCTCGACACCTCCCCGGGCGTTGCGGGTGAGCGCGACGAAATTGCCATGCAAGCCTATTACCTGCATCTGGATATCGAGGCGGTCAGCCCCGAAGAGCTGGCCCGCTCACGGGGTGGTTTCATTGCACCGGGCAATATTCAAATCGACATCGGCTTCGAGAAAATTCTCATGGTCGATGGCATCCTGCAATCCCAGACCAAACTGTCGGTGGATAACCTGGCCGCCAAGCAGCTCAACCAGCTCTCCATGGGCATGGTGAACCTGATTGAGTCGGGGAGCGATTCGGTCAAGGCCGATACGGCCTCTCCCCTGAACCATGTACTGCAAAACAACCTGGACCAGAAACTGATCCAGTCCATCAAGGTCTTGGATATCCAACTCAAGAACGTGGGCAACACCAGCCGTGGGCCACTTCAGCAGATGCTGCACTCCCAGTTGATCGGATCCTTGCGTTAAGCCCCCGCCCTCAGGAGCCTTTGCTGATGGCTCAGCAGGGGCTCAGTCCCGGAATCTGGTTCAATTTCTGTGCATAAGAGAAAATCTGCGTGTCTGCTTCGGGCGGACCCACTGGTCTACTCCTACGCTCTCTTGAAACATACGACTGCACAAGAATCAAAAGCCCCAGCTAATAGGCGTCCGCAACGTCAATTGGACATCCGGTGCCTGTTCGGTCACCCCTACCCCCAGGGACAGGTTGAAATGAACACCAGGGCTCAGGGTGTGGTTCAACCCCAGGAGCAAGGAACCCACTTGAAACCGCTTGAACTGGGACTCGATCTTGGAAGGATTATGCTCGATCTGGGTGTCATGGATGTTGCTGTGGTCATAGCCCAGGCTGAACGAGGTGCGCTCGTTAACGGCAAAGCCGATCCCGAAACTAACCCCCACCGCATCACCTGGATTGATGGTTCCGCCGTTTTCGTACCCCATCTCCCGTTTGATATTCCAGAGATAGCTGAGACTCCAGTAAACAACGGCCGGATCAGACGGATACACCATGCTGATCGCCGGCTGGATCGCCCAGAACCCCGACCCTGTGGGCTGCTCGGCAAACACGAAACCCAGGTCCTTGCCATTTTGGTCCGTCAGCCTGCGCCGCTTGATCTGATACGGATGCTCACCCGTATGGCTCTTAACCCTTAGGCTCCCGGTAAAATATGGCGGGCGCTGCACGTTGAACTGGAACTGGATGGAACCCTCCACATCCCCCAGCCCATCGCCCGATGAGTTGTTCAGGATATCCACTGGCGATCCATCAAATGCCTGACGCTCCCGAATGGTTTCTTCCGTATAGACATAAGGCACCCGAACACTCATCTGGAACCTGTTGTTAAAGGCATAGCGGAGGGTGAGCGCGCTGATGAAGGTGTCTCTCTGCACTTGGCTAACGTTAATCAGCCCCACCACCAAAGCAGGAATGACCGTGTAGCCCTCGACTGCCACCAGCGTGGAGCTGTTATGGCTATAGGTAATAGACGGCTCAATCGTCAGTCGCCCACCGCCCCCGAGCAAACTGCGCTCTTCAAAAACAGGGATATTGTTATCGGGCACCCTGGTGTCCGGTTCCTGGGCTTGTACCACCACCCCACAGGCTGCGAGAAAGCCTCCCGCAGCAGTCCGTAGCAGATTCATGCAGATTCCTTTCCATAGAAAAGTTGTAGACCATTGTTTTTTTATATGATTTTTATTCTTATCACTATCTTTTTGGCTGGCCAGGTGGAGCGGCTAATGGCCAACCCTAGGCACCCGCTCGCTCCAACAGCTCTTTTCTCACCAGGCTGTATTTTTCGATCATCCGATACATGGACAGGCGTGAAATATTCAGCATCCGGGCGGAGGCGCTGATGTTATAGCCCGTACACTTCAAGCTCTGCAGGACCACCTCCCGCTCAGCTTTGGCCCGGGCCTCGGTCAGGGTCATGATCGGCTGACTGCCTTGAGACGAGCCGTCAGCAAAGCCCAGGTCTTCCAGTTCAATATATTCGGTCTCACACATCACCACGGCACGGCGCACCCGGTTGACCAGCTCCCGCACATTGCCGGGCCATTGGTACACTTTGAGGCCGGCCATCGCCTGGGCAGAAAAATCCCGTGGCAGGTCTGTCGCGCTGCGGAACCGGTGCAGGTAATGGTAGGCCAGCAGTTCGATATCTTTCTCCCGGCCCCGTAGTACAGGCGCCTCAAGTGACAACACGTTCAGACGGTAGTAGAGATCCTCCCGCAGCTGCCCCTGCTCTACCAAGGTTTTGGGCGGGTCGGTGGACGCGGCGATAATCCGGATATCCACCTTCCGGGGCCGGAGACTCCCCACCGGCTCGATCATGGATTCCTGAAGGCACCGCAGCAGGTTCACCTGCTGGTTCAATGCCAGGTTCTCCAGCTTATCCAAAAACACCGTGCCCCCATCGGCAGTTTCCATGACACCGGGCTTGCGCTCCGTTGCACCGGTGAATGCCCCTTTCTCATGTCCAAACAGTTTGGACTGGACCAGGTCATCCGGCAGGGAGCCGCAGTCAACGGAAATGAATGGCGCATCCGCCCGCTTCGAATAGTAATGGATCGCCCGGGCAATCAGCTCTTTGCCGGTACCGCTTTCACCGTGGAGCAATACCGGAGCATCTACTGGAGCCATTTTTTGTATCTGGTAGGCCAGGCGCTGCATGCTGTGATCCAGCCCAATGATGGGACGATCATTGAAGCGGCGATGGATTTTCAACTCCCGATAATCCAACGCCTGAGCCGCTACGGAAAGGGCCTCTTCCAGGCTTTTTGCCGTCCAGGGGAGATAGAGGAAATCGCAGCAGTAATGGCTGACCAGCTCAAAAGTATCCGGGCAAGCCAACCTTGCCGGTGCCAGCACCGCGATCCATTGAACCTCCGGGGTTCTGGACAGCACAGTAGCAAGCTGTTGTTCCATGGCCGGCGAAGTGTCAGAGTCCAAAACCAGGAACCCTACACAGACCTGATGACGAAGAACCAATTCTTCCAGATTCTCGCCAGCCTTGGGCAATAACCAGTTGAAGCGTCTGGCCACTTCACCCAGCTCAGCAAGGCTGTCATACAGATCCATAGCCTTGGTGCCAGGTAAAACGATTGCATTGGCACTATGGTTCGACAAACGAATGTTCATATAATGTCCGCCTGCTTTTTATTCTTGTAGACCAAAGCGAATCTTGTTCTGTTGCGTC
>JAJUGC010000051.1 GCA_029268325.1 Gammaproteobacteria bacterium
CCACCCAGGCTGCCCTGGGCGATGGCGACCAGGAGGTTGCCTTTGACCGTCGCCCGGGCGACTTCGGCAAACTTTCTGAAGAGCAGGAGTTCCCGCTCGTTGCCCAGGGGCAGGGCGTGGATGATCAGTTGGGTCAACTTGCGGCCATCCCGTAGGAAGAAAAAGGTCAGATACAGCATGATCACAAAGCTCAGGGCAAACTGGACATAGCCCTGGCCGATGGAAAAGGCCTGGGTCGCCAGGTACTTGCTGGCGGCGACCGCAGCCGTGGAAAGCTGCTGCTTGAGGTCGGCCAGGTCGATATTGAAGCGTTCCGCCAGCTTGGTGATGAACGGTTGGGATTCACGGGCTTTGTCGATCCACAGCTGGACGTTGATTTCCCCGGAGCTGACCCGCTGATACAGGAGGGCTCCTTCCTTGGCGAGCATGCTGGCGATGATGCTCAGGGGAATGATCACTATCAGGACAATGCTGATCAGGGTGAGCAGTGCGGCCAGGTTGGAGCGTTTGGGAAAGCTGCGCTCCAGGCGTTGCTGGATCGGAGCAAAGATGATGGCCAGCAGGACCGCCCAGAGGATGGCGCTGAAGAAGGGCTTCATCAAGAGCCCAAAGGCAATGGTCACCAGAAGCAAAAGAAAGAGAAACGAACGGTCTTCAAACTTCTTGCTGATCACGAATATCTGCTCCTTAACTTGCCACAGAGGGTTAGTGTAGCGGCGAAGTGAAGGCCTGCATACCAATCCATCAAGGACAAACTTCATCTAGTCTTAAAACTGTGCTGTGATAGCTTGGTTTCATTTGGCTTGGAAGGAGAGTCCTGATGCCCGTGATCTTATCTGTCCTGTTTATCATGGCCTTGATGCCCATCGCCGTGGCCTGGATCGGCGGCTATTACCGCAAGCGCCAGTTTGGCCATTTCGACAATCAGCACCCCCGCCTGCAGCAGAGCCAGTTGACCGGAATCGGTGCCCGGGCCGTGGCAGCCCAGGCCAATTGCTGGGAAAGCCTGCAGGTGTTTACGGTGGTGGTATTGATCGCCATTGGAGCCGGATTCGACCTTGCCCGCCTGGAGGTGGTCAGCCTGGTGTTTCTGGTCTTGCGGGTACTCTATGTGGCGTTCTACCTGGCCAACCTGTCAACCCTGCGCTCTCTCACCTATGGCCTTGGGCTTTTGTGTTGCATTTATATGTTTGGGGTCACCGCGATGGCGACTATGGCCTAGGGACGGCCCCAGGAGATCGGCTGTTTTTTTTGACCTGGGTCAAGGTCGCTGTTCTGGACTTGCGCCAGGATGGCGCTATGAAGTATACGTATGTATACTTTGGTCAAAGCTAACAACAAGAGGTGAACCATGGCCAGCCGTGTTCCTGTTCAATCCGAGCTTCCGCTTCTGGATGTGGTTATTGTCGGAGCGGGTTTTGGGGGCCTTTGCATGGCCATCAAGCTGCGCGAGGCCGGAATCGAAAACTTCCTGATTCTGGAAAAGGACACAGAAGTCGGCGGCACCTGGCGCGACAACAACTACCCGGGGTGTGCCTGCGACGTGCAGTCCCATATGTATTCCTACTCCTTTGCGCCAAAGGCGGACTGGAGCAAGCGTTATGCGCCCTGGGACGAAATTCAGCAGTACATTCTGGATACCACCGAAAAATATGGCCTGCGTCCCTTTATCCGCTTCCGCCAGGAGGTGAACTCCGCCCATTTCGATAAGGATTGCGGTGAATGGACGGTTGGTACGGCCACCGGGGAATTCTACCGCTGCAAACATTTTGTGCTGGCCAGCGGGCCGCTGCATGTGCCCGCCATACCCAACATTCCGGGACTGGACAAGTTCAAGGGCAAGGTGTTCCACTCCGCTCGCTGGGATCATGACTATGACCTGACCAACAAGAAGGTGGTGTCCATCGGCACTGGAGGCAGCGCGATCCAGTATGTACCGGAAATTGCCCCGAAAGTGGACAAGCTCTATGTGTTCCAGCGTACCCCCGCATGGGTCATTCCCCGGGACGAGCGTCGTTACCTGGGGATTGAGAAAAAGCTCTTTGAGCGGTTCCCTGTGCTGCGTAAGCTGCACCGCACCCGTCTGTATTGGACCAATGAGGCCCGGGTTTGGCCGGTATTCAACCCGATGCTGGCCCGTACCCTGCAACAATTGCCCAAAGCCTTTATCCGCCTGCAGGTGAAAGACCCGGAGACTGCCCGCAAGCTGACCCCCGACTACACCATCGGCTGTAAACGGGTGCTGATCTCCAACAAGTACTATCCCACCTTTAACCGGCCCAATGTTGAACTGGTCACCGAAGGTATCCAGGAGATCCGCGAGCACAGTATCGTCACTAAAGATGGGGTGGAGCGTCCCGCCGACTGCATCATTCTCGGTACGGGCTTTGTGGTGGATCCGCGCATCTACATGAAGGATTTCCCCCTGACCGGCCTGCCCGGACACGAGCTTCAGCGTGACTGGAAGGATGGCGCTGAAAGCTATCTCGGCGTGACCACCAGTGGCTATCCCAACCTGTATCAGCTGGTGGGCCCCAATAGTGGACTGGGGCATAACTCCATTATCTTCATGATCGAAGCCCAGGCGGACTACATCGTGCAGTGCATCCAGACTCTGCGGAAGAAGGGGGCGGACTATCTGAACCTGAAGCAGGAAGTGCAGCGCAAGTTTAACGAGGAAGTCCAGAAAGCAATCCAGGGCACTGTCTGGACCACGGGGTGTACCAGTTGGTATCAGCAGGATGATGGCAAGAACGTGGCGATCTGGCCCTGGTCGACCTGGCGCTACTGGCTACGCACCCGCAAGGTCAACGAAAGTGAATACCAGTGGGTGACCTGCCACAAGAAAGCCAGCAAGCCGCTGCCGGAAGGGCAGAAAACGGCGGCTGCATCGGCCTGAATCTCCTCAAGCCAATGACCCCAAGCCGGCGAGAGGCTGGCTTGGGGAATATGCCTGGAGGCTGCATTGCTGGGCAGCCTCTCACACCTCAGCTATCAGGGGTCGGTGCGCAGTCCTGAATAAAGCGAATGGTGCGCTTGATATCCTCCCGAGCCTCCGGAATCAAGGGATAAAAGACCGGCCAGACGTGCAACAAGCCCTCCCGGGAGATAAACGTCACCTCGACTCCCGCTTCCTGCGCCCGAGCAGCGACCTGATAGGCATCGTCTCGCAGGCACTCTCCTTCATCCACCGTCACCATCAGGGGCGGCAAGCCGTGATAATCACCAAACACTGGTGAGGCATAGGGGTGGCGCCGCTCTTCTTCAGTGCGGGCGTAGAGGGCCAGGTCGACCACATAGGTGTTGGGAGTGAACATATCACAGCTATGGGCGTTGGTTTGGCGGCTTCCCGCGGGGGCTGTCATGTCTGCAAAGGGGGAGTAGGCGACGGCACAGCGAGGCATGGGCAGACCGGCATCCCGGGCCGCCAGCAGGGTGGCCAGGCTCAGGGCGCCACCGGCGGAATCCCCCACAACCGCAATCTGGCGGGGCTCAAAGCGCTCCAACAGCAGGCGATAACTGGCCACGGCATCCTCCACGGCCGCCGGGAACGGGTGTTCCGGCGCCAGACGGTAATCCGGCAGGAATACATCAGCGTGCAGCTCCTTGGCAAAGGCACCGCACAGGGTGAGATAGGTACGGGGATTGCCGGCGATATAGCCACCTCCATGGAGGTACAGGACGGCCATGCTGGGGTTTTTCACGCGCAGCCATTCCCCCTGGATTCCGTTTCCTTGAAAACTGTGGCGTGTGACAGTGCGGGGTAATAAAGGCGGCAGCGGCGAACTGAGGGCGCGGCGAAAATGCTTCACCAGCTGGGCAGAAGACGTGGGATCTTTCTTGATGACCAGGCGGCTGTAGGCTTTTACGGCTCGGGTGGCGAAACTGACCATGGCTAATCTTCGTCTGTTGTTAATTGTTTTGTATCGAAAATTGTTTCGAGTGGAAACTAAGCAATCCTGAAGGGGGCGTCAACACCTGTCTTGCCTTATTGTGGTGGGCTGGCCGGCAGAGCCTGGCCTGCTCTTCGGAAAGAACCGGGTGGGGCAGGCGTTCGGATCATGCTCTGGTGGATGCCTGGGCGACTTGTCTTGGCCTGCTCCCAGCCAGTAAAGTCTGGTCCACAGAATAACCAAGTGAGTTTAGGAGAGGGGTGTGGACTCGGTTAGCCAGTTTGTCTTGGGAGCCGCTGTTGGTGGAGCGCTGTTAGGGCCCAAAATTGGCCGCAAGGCCTTGCTCTGGGGAGGCGTGATTGCCACGGTACCGGATCTGGATGTACTGGTGCCCTTGGGCGATCCGGTCAGCAACTTTACCTATCACCGTAGTGCCAGTCACTCCCTCTTGGTGCTGAGCTTGGTGACCCCCCTATTGGCCTGGCTGATGCGGCGTCTCCACCCGGCGGCGCCGGTGTCTTTCAAGGCCTGGGCGGGGTTTGTCTGGCTGGTGCTGGTCACCCATGTGCTGCTGGATTGTTTTACCGTCTACGGCACCCAGATTTTCTGGCCCCTGGCTGTCGAGCCCGTGGGTTGGGGAACCATATTTATCGTTGACCCGCTGTATACCGTTCCTTTGCTGCTGGCGGTTGTAGTCGGGCTCTGCCTGCGTGAGCCGAGGCGCTTGCGGCCCTGGGCCAACGTTGGGCTGGCCTTGAGCAGCCTCTATCTGGCCTTCACCTTGGGCGCGAAGCTCCATGTAGATCGAGTGGTGGCAGACTCCCTGGCCAAGCAAGGCGTTTCCTACCGCCAATTCATGACGGTGCCGACCTATTTCAATACGGTTCTCTGGCGTACGGTGGTGATGACGGATGAGGGCTATCTGGAGGGGTTTTATTCTTTGACTGATCCCGAACCCCAGGTTCGTTTTCGCCTTTATCCGAACCAGCCGCAGTGGCTGGCGGAGATTGAAGAGAGCTGGGCTGTCCAGCGTTTGGCCTGGTTTACCAAGGGCTTTTATCGGGTGCTTCAGGAGGATGACTGGATTACCGTGACCGACCTGCGGATGGGACAGGAGCCTTATTATGTCTTTTCCTTCCGGGTAGGTCGCCTGCAGGACGACCAGGTGACAGTGATCGCCAATGAGCGCCACCCACAGCCGGGGCCTTCGCCCCGGGCCCTCTCCCAGGTTTGGGAAAGGATCTTTACAGGGCCGGAAATAGAGGTTTGCTCATCGGACGGAGCTGCACTGACCTGTTGAGCTCTTGCTGCAAAATTGGGGTTTGGCACCCAGCCTTTCCGGTGATCGGGAAGGCCTCTGTATTTTAATTACATCTTCGGCGCAAGTTGGTTAAAATAATGGCACTTTGCGCCTGTTGTGCCAGAGTTCCTCCAATGCCTCCCAGTGCGCCACTCTCGAGTAACCATGATGCAGAAGTTTTCACAGGAACAGCTTGCCAGGGAGTGGGCAAGTCAACTGAATCGCTTTTCGCCTGAAATCAAGCAATACATCAAGGAAGTAGCCGAGCGGAATCAAAGCCTGCTGGCGGATCATTTCTATTCGCACATGCTTGAAGACCCCCAGGCCTCTTCATTCTTATCCCATGAGCAGGTCAAAACGCGTCTGAGCGCCTCCATGCAACGCTGGATCACCGGGATTTTCTCCTTGGACCTGGAGCAGAACCTGGATGCCGTTGTCGCCCAGCAAGTCAAAATTGGTGAAGTGCATGCCCGGGTATCCATTCCCGTGCACTTGGTGTTACGGGGTGCCCGTCACTTGAAGGAGCGCATGGCGGACCTGGTACACCAGGACAGCATCTCAGACCTGCAGATCCGCATTGCCACCTCTTTGATCTCCGTCAATATCGATATGGCGATGGAAATTATGAGCTACGCCTATGCGGCGTCCACCGAACGCAACTCACGGGCGGAAGAAGCCTACCGTCTCTTTGCGGTGGCCCAGGATATTGGCAGCGAAAAGGAACGCCAGCGGGGAGCCTTGCTGGACTGGGAAAACCAACTGATGTTCGGGCTTGCGGTTGGCCTGCCGGCGGATCAGCTGCCCCGGATCGAACCCTCGGAATTCGGGTTGTGGTTTCGCCATAAAGGCGCCCATGCCTTCGAAGGCGCTACCGAAACGGGACTGATTCTCGAGGCTATGAGTTATATCGACTCTGTGTTGTTGCCCACCTTCCGTTTCAGTCAGGATCAGGATCAGGAGCAGGTTCAGCATTTGCGGGAGATGCGGGAGCAGACCAAGTCGATTCGCTACCATCTGGACCGGCTGTTTGAGCAAAGCAATGAGCTGGAGTCGGGCCGGGATGTGCTGACCCGGTTGCTGAACCGCAAGTTCTTGCCGGTGGTCATGTCCCGCCAGCTCAACCAGGCTCGTAATGAAGGCAAACCCTTTGCCGTGCTGCTGGTCGATATCGACCACTTCAAAAAGATCAATGATACCTATGGCCATGAGGCGGGAGACCATGTCCTGCAGCAACTGTCGAGCTTCCTGGTCAACACCAGCCGCGCCGGGGACTATCTGTTCAGGCTGGGAGGCGAGGAGTTCCTGATGCTGTTGGTGGACGTGGACGAGAAAGGCGCGTTACGCACGGCTGAGAAACTCTGTGCAGCGGTGGCGGGGGAAGACTTGAAACTGCCCCATTCCAAGTCGATCCGGGTGACGCTGAGCATCGGCTTGGCCATGTTCAACGGCCATCCTGACTATCAACACCTGCTGCGCCGGGCAGACGATGCCCTGTACCAGGCCAAGCAAAATGGCCGCAACCGGGTGGTGATTGCCAAAGACTGATCGGCGGCCCCGTCGGCTCTCTTTATCATTGCCTATAGGCATTATCATTCGCTGTCGGCAGGTAAGGGGAGAGGTAAATGGCCTTAAGCAGCACTTATGAGAAAGCAGAGCCGACCCGGGCTGAGGTCGATGCTTTGGTGGGGGCCACGCTTATCGAGTTTGGCGCCCCCTGGTGCGGCCATTGCCTAGCGGTCCAGCCGTTGCTGGAGCAGGCCTTTGCAGACCATTCCCTAGTGCACCACCTGAAGATCGAAGACGGTCGGGGTCGGCCACTGGGGCGCTCCTTTCGGGTGAAGCTCTGGCCCACCCTGATTTTTATGCGTGATGGTGAGGAAGTTGATCGTCTGGTGCGGCCGGGGGATCTCAGCGCCATTCGCCAAGCCTTTGCCAAGATCAACGCCTGATGCTGGCAGACATCGCCAAAACCTTCTTACACCAAGGTGGCCAGCTTTGGTAGCACCTGCTCCGTGGGCGCACAAACCTTAAGAGTCAGTAAATCATCGGCGCGGGTTTTGCCCAAATTGATGGCCGCGATGGGCTTGCCAGCCGCTGCGGCCATCTTACACAGGCGGTAGCCGGAATAAACCATCAGGGAGGAGCCAGCAACCAGCAGGGCATCGGCCTCCTGGGTGGCCTGCAAAATAGCCTGGGTGCGAGCAGCTGGTAGATTGTCACCGAAGAACACCACATCTGGTTGCAGCATACCGCCACATTGGTTGCAGCTAGGCACCCGGAACTGATCGAGATTTTGGGGCTCCAGTTGGGCATCGCCATCGGGCAGGGGTTGAGCCTGGGAAGCCAGCGCCTGGGGGTTGAGTGTTTCCAGTTGCTGTTGCAAGGTAGCGCGGGAAGTCTGTAGGCCACATGCCAGGCAGCGAACCTCATGAATGCTGCCGTGCATTTCCATCACCTGCTGCGCGCCCGCCCGTTGATGCAGGCCATCGACATTCTGGGTCAGGATATGGCCCAGGTGTCCCTTGGCCTGCAACTCGGCCACTGCATAATGCCCGGCATTGGGCTGGGCCCGGGCCAGGGTGCGCCAGCCGACCATGCTGCGCGCCCAGTAGCGGCGGCGCACCTCTTCCAGGCGCCGGAACTCCGGTCCCTGAATTGGCGCTCGGCCCTGTCGTACACCCTCTTCATCCCGATAGCCGGGAATGCCCGAAGCGGTGCTGATACCGGCACCGGTCAGCAGGAGGACGTTGTCATGGCGGCTCAGAAAGTCGGCTAAGGCCAGGGCGGCAGTTTTCATCAAGGCTGTTCCTGGTCACTGCGGAGGGATTACCGCGTCGTGTTATGACAAGGTTCCGGCCTCAAGGTTCTCTCCTGGCACCAGCCGGATCAGGGTGATTTCCGAGGGGGCACCCAATCGCTTGGGCGGTCCCCAGTAACCGGTGCCCCGGCTGATGTAGAGCTGGAGCTGACCAATCCGGTGCAAGCCGGCCGTAAAGGGCTGTTGCAGCCGCACGAAAAAGTTCCAGGGCAGGAACTGGCCGCCATGGGTATGCCCGGACAGTTGCAGGTCGAAGCCCGCCTGGGCGGCGGCATGACAGGAGCGGGGCTGGTGGGCCAGCAGGACTTTTACGGCGGCGTCCCGTGGGGCGCCCTTCAAAGCCTTGGCCGGATCGCTACGATGGCTGGGCTCGAACACATGGGCGCTGTAGTCCGCCACGCCCGCCAGCAACAGTTTTTCACCCCGATGCAGAAGTATTCGGTGTTCGTTCATCAGCACCTGCACCCCTAGGCGAGGCAGTTCCTGGAGCCAGCCGCGAACGCCGGAATAATACTCATGGTTGCCCGTTACGAAATAGACCCCCTGTTTAGAGGTGAGCCGCGCCAGGGGTTGGACGTGGGGGGCTAGTTCTTTCACCGACCCGTCCACCAGGTCGCCGGTGATGGCGACCACGTCGGGGCTCAGGCCGTTGACTGCCTGGACAATGGCATCCAGATAATCCCCCTTGATGGTTGGGCCGACGTGGATATCGCTAATTTGGGCAATGGTAAAGTTGTGCAGGCCTTCGGGCAGGCCGGCAATGGCGATGTCCACCTTTTTCACCCGGGCCAGCCGGCGGGCATTGAACAGGCCCAGTAGTGTCAGGATGAGTGCGGCGACAACCACCAGAGGGGCCGTGGATTCCGCCAGGCAGGTGAAGCTGGCATCGGACAGTAAAGCGTTCCCCACCAGCAGGGCCACATCTCGTAGCAGCGTCAGCACCAGCAGCGATGAACCAAAGCCAATCGCCATCAGCGAAGGCCAACTAATCCGCTGCACCAGGAAGGCGGGCAGGAATCGCCTTGAAACGAATCCCAGGGGAATCAGGATCAACGACAGCAGTAGATAGAGGGCGCCCAGCAGCATCCCGACGGGCTGCGCGGGTAAGTCCGGCACCAGCCGCACGCCGATATACAGGTGCAGCAGCGCGAGTATGGCGAGCACAATAATCAGTAAACGCTTACGGCTCATGATTCATCCGGTGAGGGGCTGGAAGCCTATTAGACCAGAGGGCGCGATGGAGACTCAAATGCACTCGCCCCATTTCCTTAGGGGCGCTGCGCATTTGAAGAGTTCTACCAAAATGGTTCGGCTTCAGCCCGTCGCGAGCTACTTCCCCAGCATGGCCTTTTTCAGCCGTTCCTGCACAGGGCGCTCCGACAGCCAGATACCGAACAGGGCCTGCTTGAATTCTAGGCCGCTTTCTATCTGATACAGCAGCGTGCCATTTTTGTAGATGTCTACCCCTTGGCCTGGCAGGTACACCAGGTCGAAGTAGTCATGCTTTTTAATTTCTTCGGCAAAGGCCTGCAGGGTGGAGTTGATGAGGCTCTCATAAGGCTTGGTTCGGCCATTGGTGGACTTTTC
>JAJUGC010000052.1 GCA_029268325.1 Gammaproteobacteria bacterium
AGGGCTGGCTTGTCCAGCCCTTTAGCCTTTATTGCCCCATCTCTTCACTTGCCACATTTACCCATCCCCGGCTATCTATCCCCCCTTGCCTCTCTTGCATTTTCTGATCTATCTCCCTGATCATTCTGCCAATTTCTGACAAACTACTTGTTCGCAGCTTTCCCTTCAGGCGACCCTCTCCCTGCTGCCCAGCAGGTTTAGGCATCCTTCCCACACCCGGCGCTCTCAACTCCTACCAGGGGGCTAATTTAATGTAACGGATTGCCTGGTTCTCCATGACTAATCCATAAACAGCGTCTAAACTTTTTACGAAATATTGAAGAAATTGTGCTGTCGCCCCATTCATCAATTTCAGCTCCGCCCATGAGCCGATTGCAGGGACGACCGTGAACACTGATACTCATGGAAGACTCATGCTCAGGCAATCTTGGGCAATCCGAAATTGTTTATAACAAGAAAACCAAATGGCCGACGACATACAAAAGCTTCCTAAAATTCGTCCATATCACCGGCTGTCGTACAAGCTGCTGCGCTGGGTGCTGATGACGGCCCTGATGGCAGGCGGTGTGCTCAGCATGGTCCAGATTTTTCTGGATGCTTCCCGGGCGGCGATTGAAATGGACGACCAGGCCCAGCAAATACTGGCGGTGATGCGGGATCCGGCCGCCCAGGCGATCTATAGCATTGACCCGGAGCTGGCCAATCAGGTTGTCGATGGCTTGTTTCAACAGCGGGCTATTATCCAGGCCTCCATCTACCACCCGGACGGTTCCTACCTGAGCCATCGGACGCGGCCCCTGAGAAGCGCCCCCTACCGTCCCCTGACAGACCCTATTTTCCAGGAACAACGTAGCTATGAAATTCCGCTGACCCGCAACCAGCAGGTCTATGGCGGATTACGGATCACCCTGGATACCGCAGAAACGGCTGAGATATTCTTGGAACGCTCCCTGCTCATTTTTATCTCCGGTCTGCTCAAGGCCTTTATCCTGAGCTTGATCGTCTATGCCGTGTACTACTATCTGCTAACAGCCCCGCTGATGGGCATTATCCGCTCCCTGTTGAAAGTGGATCCGGCCTCGCCTGCCCAGAAAAAGATCCCCATGCCCAAATGGCACCAGAAGGATGAGTTAGGGCTGTGGGTCCAAATTGCCAACCAGCTTCTGCAATCCATCGAGGACAACCAGCAGCAACGCCTGGCAGCCGAAGCCCGAGTGCTGAAAATGTCCCAGTACGACGCCCTCACCGGCCTGCCGAACCGGGCCCTGTTTCGCAGCCATTTGCAGTCCGCCCTGGAAGACGCCAAGCGCCTGCATCAAAAAGCGGCCCTGCTGTGGATTGGGATCGATGACTTCAAGTCCATCAATGACCAGTACAGCTATGCCATTGGAGACCAGCTGCTCCAAGCCATCGCTGAGCGGCTGACCGAACATAGCGAGGTGTTCCATACCCTTTGTCGCCTCAGTGGCGATCAGTTCGCCATCCTCCAATACAACATCGGCACCCCCTATCGGGCAGCCAAATTCGCCGACAGCCTGTTGCGAAGCCTGCACAGCCCGTTTTTCATCGAACACCGCCGGTTCCAGCTACAGGCCACCATCGGCATTGCCCTGTTCCCGGATGACGATGTGGACGCTGACCGGCTGCTTCAAAAAGCAGAGCAGACCATGATGCTGGCCAAGAATACCCATCGCAACCAGTTCACTTTCTATGTGGCCAGCATCGACAGCGAGCTGCGCCAGCGCAAGCAAATGGAGAAGGATCTGGCCGGCGCCATCGAGAACAACCAGTTCCAGCTGGCCTATCAGCCCCAGATCGACATGCGTACGGGGAAAGTCATTGGCGCCGAAGCCCTGCTACGCTGGCAACATCCCAGCCGAGGCAATATCCCGCCGGATGTCTTTATTCCCATTGCCGAGGCCAATGACAGTATTCGCGATATCGGTGCCTGGGTCATCAACCAGGCCTGCCGCCAGCTCCACCAGTGGCAACAGGAAGGCCTCGACCTGCATATTGCCGTTAACCTGTCCGCCAACCAGTTGCGCCAACGCAATATTGTGGACATCATTCGCAAGGCCATTCAGGATAATCAGTTGCAACCCCACCAGTTGGAGTTGGAGATTACCGAAACCAGCTTTATGGAAAACCTGTCTGAAGCGGTGGAGACACTGCGGGATCTTCGGGAATTCGGCGTGCGCTGCGCAGTCGACGATTTCGGCACGGGCTATTCGTCCCTGAGCTACCTCAAACAGCTGCCGATCGACAAGATCAAGATCGACCGCCAGTTTATCCTCGACCTGGAATCCGGCGACAACGATACCAGCATCGTCAGCGCCATTATCCAACTGGGGCGCAGCCTGAAGCTGGGCGTGATTGCCGAAGGCGTGGAAACCGAGGAGCAGAAGAACTACCTCCTGGCCAACGGCTGCACCGAGGCCCAGGGATACTTCTACAGCAAGCCGCTGACCACCGATGAGTTCCGCAAGTTCTACCACCGCCATAAACCGGCGGCCTGAGTCCGTTAAGCCCTACTCCCTAACCTTACCGATCTGATTAAGGAAAAGTTCCATGTCCATCACCACCCTTGTCTCACTCGGCGTACTGATCCTGTTTGGCTTCTATTTGGTGTCCATCTACAACCAGCTGGTCACCCTGCGCAACCGGTTCAAAAATGGCTTTGCCCAGATCGATGTCCAGCTCCAGCGCCGGCACGACCTGATTCCCAACCTGGTTGAATCCGCCAAAGCCTATATGCAGCATGAGCAAGACACTTTGCGCATGGTCATGGAAGCACGTACCCGGGCCATGAGCGCCACCAAAGCCGCCGCGACCCACCCGGAGGACGGAGCAGCCATCAAAGGACTGTCTTCCGCGGAAACCGCGTTGAACCGGGCCCTGGCCAACTTCTATGCAGTGGCCGAGAACTATCCGGAGCTGAAAGCCAACACCACCATCCAACAGCTGATGGAAGAACTCACCAGCACTGAAAACAAGGTGGGTTTCGCGCGCCAATCCTACAATGATGCGGTCATGGCCTACCACACCTATCGGGAGAAGTTTCCCAACAACTTCATTGCCGGTTTCTTCGCTTTCAAAGAAACGGAATACCTGCAATTGGAATCCCCTGAGGCCAAACAACCTGTCAGAGTTAGCTTCGACCGCACCAATTCATGAACTTCTTTGAACGCCAGGACCTGGCCCGGCGCAAGAGCGCCCTGCTAGTCGCCTATTTTATTGCGGCAGTCCTACTGATCATCGTAGCCGTGAACCTCTGTGTATGGCTGCTGCTCCACTTTTTAGGCTCATCCCCCGCCCCTTCCTTCCAGCAGTGGGCCCAGACGCCCTCCTTCTGGAAATGGGCTGCAGTGACCGCCAGCCTGATCCTGGGGGGCAGCCTGGTCCAATTCCTACAGCTCAGGTCCGGGGGCGAGGCCGTGGCCCAGATGGTGCGGGCACGCCCCATTCCCTTCAGCAGCAAGCATCCAAACGAGCGCCGGCTGATCAATGTGGTGGAAGAGATGTCCATTGCGGCAGGCGTTGCCCTGCCCCGCCTGTATGTGATGGACCGTGAACCCGGCATCAATGCCTTTGTCGCCGGCTATCGGCCCGATCAAGCGGTGCTGGTGGTGACCCGAGGCACCCTGGAACAACTGGACCGGGATGAACTCCAAGGGGTTGTGGGCCATGAGTTCAGCCATATCCTCAATGGCGACATGCGGCTGAATATCCGGTTGATCTCTGTTCTGGCGGGTATCCTGCTGATTGGCCAGGTCGGAGAATTCCTACTGCGCACCACACGCTACGTGGGCCGGGATCGGGAGAGCGCAAAAGCCGCGCCACTGTTTCTGGTTGGTGGCATCTGCCTGGTCGCCGTTGGCCATATCGGCCTGTTCTTCGGCCGTCTCATCAAAGCGGCTGTCTCCCGCCAGCGGGAATATTTGGCCGACGCCGCCTCTGTCCAGTTCACCCGAAATCCCCAGGGGCTGGCCAGTGCCCTGTACAAGATCCGCACCTCTGCGGAAGGCTCCCTCCTAAACCGCACGCTCCATGCGGAAGATATGAGCCACATGTGCTTCGGCGAGACCGTCCAGTTGCGCTTTAATTCACTGTTTGCCTCCCATCCCCCTTTGGATCAGCGGATCCAGGCCATTGATCCCAAATTTATGACCCTGGCCCGGATTAGACGGAACCAGCAGCGGCTTCAGGAGCAGCAGAGCGCCCAAGGTGCTTTGGCAACGGGCGCTAGTTCAACAGGCACAGTCCAAGCCGCCTCTCAGCTGACAGGTCTTGCTGCCGCCCGCCTGGCCGATGCACCCCAGGCGGGCCTGTCTCTCGTGCCAAAGGAGCCGGTCGCCCCAACAAGCGACCCAGCTACAGGAACCCCACGGGGGGCCTTTCAACTTGAACCTCGGGCCGCCACAGGCGATACCCAGGCCAAACTTAAAGTCTCGGACTTGGTGGGTCATCCCCAGAGCGAACACTTTACCTATGCCGAAAAGCTCCTTGCGTCCTGGCCCCCACAACTCTTCGACTATGCCCATACCCCGGCCGGCGCCATCAGCCTGGCCTGCGCCCTGCTGATCAAGGAGATGCAGGCCAAGGACCAGCCGCACGCCCTGCAGCTGGTGCAATCGAAAGCAGCAGCCCTGGGCCTGGATACTCAAGCCCTGCAGTGGGGAATCGAGCAGCTGCCAGGCCTGGAACGCTCCAGCACCATTCCCCTGCTGGAGCTGTGTTTGGGCAGCCTGAAGGCCCTCGATCCTTTAGCCCAGGAGCTGTTGCTGGACACCATGAAAGAGCTGATTGTGATCGACAAACGCTACAGCCTGTTCGAGTTTGTCGTCTTCAGCATCCTTCGCAAGCAACTCGCCCCTAAGGCAAGTCGGGCGCAGAAAGTGCGGTTTCACTCCTTCAAGCCCCTAAAGACCGATATCCAGAAGGTCTTGGCAGTCTTAGCCCGGGTCGGCTCCCAAAGCCGGGAGGAGATGGAGCAAGCCTATGGGGCCATTATCAGACGCTTTGACAAGGCTCCCCTGCCCTTGCCGGCCCGTTGCACCCTCACGGAGCTGACCAATACATTGGAGCGCCTCTCGGCCCTATCACCGCTTCTTAAGGATCCTTTTCTGCAAAGCTGTGCGGACCTGATCCTGTACGACGGCAAGGTAGGTGTGGAGGAATATGAACTGTTGCGAGTCGTGGCCGAGTTTCTGGAGTGCCCCATGCCGCCGATGCCGACGAACCCTTAGCAACGGCACAGGGGCCTATGGTGTGTGTCCTTGGCTTAAGCTACAGGCTTGAATCAGTTGTTCATAGAAAGGCGTCTTGGCAGGTAGAACAATATTCACAGGCGCAAAAAGGGGGCTCTCACCCCCTTTGTTAATTCAACCTTCCCAAACCCTTAACGCTTCAGGTTCAGCCGGTTCTCTCGATACAGCAGATCCAGGTCCGGCTTCTCTACCGGCTCATCGACATTCTGCAGCTTCAGGTTCAGCTCCCAAAGCCCGTCGTATTTATATTGGGTAGCCTCACTTGCCGCTTCCTTATCCCGCAAGATTGTCGGGCGCAGGAACACCATCAGGTTGGTTTTTTCCCGGCGAATATTGGTACTACGGAACAAGTAGCCCAGAACTGGAATATCGCCCAGCAGGGGCACCTTACTCACCTGAGTGCTGTAGTTATCGTTAATCAAACCACCCAAGACAATGGTCTCACCATTATCCGCCAGTACCGCAGTTTTGATCTGACGCTTGTTGGTGATGATGTCCGAAGCCCTGTTGACCGCATCTGCAATGGATGAAGTTTCCTGCTCGATTTGCAGGCGCACCAGGTTGCCTTCGCTGATAGTGGGGGTTACCCGCAGCGTTAGACCCACGTCTTCACGCTCAATCGTGGTAAAGGGATTGGTCAGGCCGTCGCCGGTGGTCGTGGTAGAACCTGTTACGAAGGGCACGTTCTGACCCACGATAATCTCGGACTCCTGGTTATCCATGGTGATGATACTAGGCGTGGACAGCAGGTTGGCGCCCGTGGTGTTGGACAGTGCCTGAACCAGCACACCAAAGCTCAAACCGTTGCTGCTTTCACGACCGCCCCCGATAGTGATCCCCCCATTGGCTGGTGGAATCAGCTGGTCGCTTGCCAGCGCCGTCAACAGGTCGGACATGCTCACACCAACGTTTTCAAAACTGGTGCCGCCCAGCGGGCCGGAATCCCCGGACAAGTCAGCTGCTGCCCATTGCACACCCAGACCACGGCTCAGGTTATCGCTGATTTCCACAATAATGGCTTCAATCAGCACTTGTGCACGGCGCACGTCGAGCTCTGCAATCACCCGCTGCACCTCGGTCATCATGGCCGGATCAGCGCGTACGACCAGGGCGTTGAGCCCTTCGTCGGCATAGATGCCGAAATCCGCGTTTCCAGTGGCTGCGGTGCGTGCTGCCGTACGCTGCACAGGCGCTCCCGCGGTGCCGGTAGCTCCTGCAGAAGACGCCATTTGCCCCATCAGCCCACGCAGCAACTCAGCCATGGTCTTTGCATCCGCGTGGCGCAGGCGGATCACTTGGGTGGTGCCACTGGAAACAGCAGGCTGGTCCAGCTTGTAGACCAGATCACGGATGCGGAGCCGGAAGTTGTCATCGCCTTTAATCAAGAGCCGGTTACTGCGCTCGTCGGCCACCACGCTGAACTTGGCGGCCGCTCCCTTCTGGGCCGTCTGGCCCAGCTCGGAAGGCGCCAGTTCCTGCAGCATCTTCACCAAATCACCAACCCAGGCATGCTCCAGCTGAACCACATCCAGCTCATAGCTGGACGGACTGTCCAGCTCCCGGACCAGACGGGTAATCCGTTCGATATTGGAAACATGGTCGCTGATGATCAGGGAGTTGGCTGCAGCCACGCCGGCCAGGTGCCCATACTTGGCCACCATGGGACGGAGAATGGGAACCAGCTCCAGGGCATTGCCGTTTTTGACTTCAATAACGCGGGTCACCAGCTGTTCGGAAGGCACCTGACGCAAATAGCTGTCGCTGTCGGCCTGTTGCTTGGCATCGTTTTGCTGGACGATCTTGATCACGCCTTCCGAGGGGATTGCCGCAAAACCATGCACCTGAAGTACAGAAAGGAAAAGTTCGTAAATGCCATCCCGGGTCATGGGCGTTTGGGAGATCACCGTGACTTTGCCCTTAACACGGGGATCCACCACAAAGCTGTAACCGGTAATATCGGCCACCTGGGTCACAAACGCCCGGATATCCGCATCCTTGAGATTGACTTTCCAGGTCTGCTCCTGGGCCTGTGTCGGGGCCTGCTGCGCCACCGCCTCCAGCGGCAGAAGCGGCAAGCTGAATGCAGCCAGCAGAAGGCAAACCCCCACTAACGGTTTCATGTCTTGGATGTGCGTTTTCATTCTGACTTCTTATATTGGTTATTGTTAACGCAGTGGATAGCTCACCGTAAAGCTCATTCCGCCTCGCTCTACTTCAACCTCCAGCATTGCCTGCTGGGATAGTTCCTTGAGCATTTCCCTGTCCTTTTGCATATCACCAAGCACGTGACCGTTGACGGACCGGATGATATCGCCCTGTTGCAAGTTCAAGGCCCGTAGCATTGGATTGTTGCCGTTATAAACATAACCTTGCGGTTGCCCACTCGTATCGGCCGGTGCCAGACCTACCGACGCCAGAGCGGCCACCGGATTCTCCGTCAATTGCCGCTGTGCCAGGCTGACAAATTCCTCCGGTGAGGAAACTTGTGGCCGCTCCACCTTTTCCACCATGCCCGAGGCTGCCGTAGCATCTTCAAACGACAGGGCCTCCAGCTGGCCGGCCCGCCGCAGCACGATACGGTCGGGAAACACACCCACTAACTCGGCATTTCCTGGCAGCTTCTCGCCGATTCGGTAGCGCTGCGCCGACTGGCCGCGCTCTGAAACAATCGCCCCCGAATCCTCTTCCTTCTCTGCCAGGAAAACGCCTTCCAATATAAGCTGCAAGCGCGTCTTGGGCGCTTCTATCTGGCTCAACACCTGCTGCGCCGCCTGACTTTCTTGCCGCCCAAACAGATTACCCGTCACCAGCGCCGGAATCCGGTCTGACTGACGCTCCGGTGCCTGCATGGCCGCCGTTCCGGATACCGCTGGCTGCCAGTCCCGAAACGGCAGCCAAGTCAGGCGCGCCAAGGATTGGGCCATCATAATAACCAGGACTATCGCCAGCAAGTGCACAGCGAATTTGCTTACTCTTGCGGAACCAGGAGCCGACATCGTTTATAGCCCTTCCCAAATGCCCAAATTCGCTCCCACCCTCGGGTACGCACACCTTAACCCGGAAACTCTGAAAATTCCGTGACACTTTCTGGTTTTCAATACTTTCTGGCTGGCTTTCAATATTTTCTGGCTTTCCACGCTTGCCAATTTCAATACAGATACTCTTATTTACGTCTTAAAACAATTTCTGTTGGATCCGAAACACCACATCCTGGGGCGTTGAGTTGGTCGACCAGGGAGCCCCGGCCAGATCCAGCAACTTGCGACGTACCGCCAGTCGGGCCTGGCCATTGTGCTGTAAGGTCGCCTCGATAATGGGCGAACTACCCATGTTTTCCTTCACATTCAGACTAACACCGGAATCCTGCTGTTCGATGACGCCCAGCAATCCCGGCATCTGCTGACGCTGGGTTTGCCCGGCCACCGGATAGCCGATGGTTCCCCCACTCCACTGGATCAGCCCCTGGGCGGCCAGCAAAGCTTGTTCCTGGGTATCCCAACGCACACGCAAGTCAGAAATCTTCACCGTGCCGTCCAGGCTGATCCCCTGGCGGGAAAAGTAGCTGTTAAAGGGAATCAGGTCGATCTGCCCTTGGACCGCCATGTCCCAGACTCCTCCCCAGCTGATGCCGGACTGCATGGAGACCCGACTCCCCATGGAGTTCAATTCCAGGGATAACACAGGCTGGCCAAGGAACTGACGCCAGGGCTGCAAGCGCCAACGAAGTTCGGCAGGCTGGCCTTGATAGCTCAACATGCCACGGCCATCCCAAACCCTGCCGTGTACCGAAGAGATCTCAACGGGTATGGAGTCCACCGGCACATGAGGGCGCGCATAGCGCCATACGACGTCTGCCGGCAGCTCGACAACCAAAAAGGTTACATAGGCACAGATAGCCAACAGACTATAGCCAATTATTTTCTTGATCACGCGCTTGTATCTTTTACCTGTATTGCCTGCACCGGTATTCAGCGCACCTGCCAACCTTAGCCCTTCTTAACCATACTGACTAAAGCCAGCCCCACTTACGCAAGGGCCTTTGTGCACTAGTGATCCACATCATAGCAAGAGAATAGGCAGGATACCTCTTTCCGGATTCGAGAAATGGCACCATCACACAAGTTTATCTTGATCCGGTTTAGACAACGAGAACCAGGTAGCGAAAAGCCACCTTCAGGAAGCCTGACCAAACCTTTTCCAGTGCCAATACGACACCTTAATCTGTTTATTCGTTCCCTAAAGCAGGGCTTGTTCAGAAAAACAGGCGTCCATAGCGAGTAGGGTGAGGCG
>JAJUGC010000053.1 GCA_029268325.1 Gammaproteobacteria bacterium
AGTTTTTGAACTTGGCCAACATTGCCGAGCAGTACCACGGCGTGCGCCGCCACCGTAGTGAGCAGGAAGATATCGAAGCCGGTTTTGAACGGCTGGACATGCTCTTTGCACGGATGATTCGCGCTGGTATCGAGCCCGACCAAATCAAGCGCCAGGCCGATGATCTCAGTATTGAGTTTGTCCTGACGGCCCATCCCACCGAAGTGGCCCGGCGTACCCTGATCCAGAAATACGATGATATTTCCCACTGCCTGACCCAACTGGACCATCAGGATCTGCTGCCCTCTGAGTACGAACAGATTGTGGGACGCCTGCGTCGCCTGATCATGGAGGCCTGGTGTACCGATGAGATCCGCCATGACCGGCCCACGGCAGTGGACGAGGCCAAGTGGGGCTTTGCGGTGATCGAGCATTCCCTGTGGCATGCCTTGCCGGCCTTTCTGCGCAAGTTCGACAAGGCGGTGCTGGACAATACGGGCGAGCGCCTGGCGCTGAATGCCCGGCCATTACGGTTTGCCTCCTGGATGGGGGGCGACCGGGATGGCAACCCCAATGTGACCGCCAAGGTGAGTCAGGAAGTGTTCCTGCTGAGTCGCTGGATGGCGGCGGACCTTTACCTGCGGGATATCAAGCGGCTGCGCTCGGAACTGTCCATGTGGCAGAGTAACGATGAGCTCAAACGCCTGACAGGCAACAGCCGGGAGCCGTATCGGGCAGTTCTGGGGGAGCTGCGCAGCCGTTTGCAACTAACCAAGAACTGGATCGAGCGTCGCCTGCAAGGGGAAAAACCTTCTCCCGAGGGAGTGCTGCTGGATAACGAGGAGCTTCTGGAGCCCTTGAATGCCTGCTACCGGTCGTTGGTGGAGTGCGGCATGCAGGTGATTGCCGATGGCTTCTTGCTGGATGTGATTCGCCGGGCCAGCTGCTTCGGGCTGGAACTGGTCAAGCTGGATATCCGTCAGGATGCGGAACGCCATACGGAAGTGATCAATGAACTCACCGAATACCTGGGGCTTGGCAGTTACCGGGACTGGAGTGAAGAGCAGCGCCAGGAATTCCTACTCAACGAGTTGCAGGGCCGTCGCCCCTTGATCCCGCGAGACTGGCCGGCTTCAGAAGCCTCCCAGGAAGTGCTGGATACCTGCAAGGTGGTGGCTGAGCAGCCTCCCCAAGGATTTGGCGCCTATGTGATTTCCATGGCCAGCAATCCCTCCGATGTATTGCTGGTGATCCTGCTGCTGCGGGAAATGGGGATGAAATACCCCATGCGGGTGGTGCCCCTGTTTGAAACCCTGGCGGACCTGGAGCAGGCCGCCGAATCCATCGAGCGTCTGTTGTCGGTTCCCTGGTATCGGGACTACGCCGGCAACTATCAGGAAGTCATGATTGGCTACTCCGACTCGGCCAAGGATGCGGGCCAGATGGCCGCGGCCTGGGCCCAGTACCGGGCCCAGGAGGCCCTGGTGCAAGTGGCGCGCCGCCAGGGAGTGCGCCTGACCCTGTTCCATGGACGGGGTGGTACCGTCGGCCGTGGCGGTGGGCCTGCCAACCGCGCGATTTTCTCCCAGCCGCCGGGCTCCGTGGCCGGCAGCCTGCGTATTACCGAGCAGGGGGAAATGATCCGCTTCAAGTTCGGCCTGCCCAAGCTGGCGGTCCAGAACTTCACCCTGTATACCGGCGCGGTATTGGAAGCCTCCCTGCTGCCGCCTCCGGAGCCCAAACCCGAGTGGCGGGCGGTCATGGATCAGCTGGCGAATACGGCCGTCACCTCCTATCGGGAGGTGGTAAGGGGCAATCCCGACTTTGTTCCCTATTTCCGGGCAGCCACACCGGAGCAAGAGCTGGGCAAGCTGGCCCTGGGGAGCCGTCCGGCCAAGCGCAAGGCAACAGGTGGCATTGAAAGCCTGCGAGCCATCCCCTGGATCTTTGCCTGGACCCAAATGCGGCTGATGCTGCCAGCCTGGCTGGGCGGGGAAGAAGCCCTGGAGAAGGCGTTTGCCGAAGGCAAGGAGCAGGTGTTGCGGGAGATGCTGTCCGGCTGGCCGTTCTTTGAAACCTATATCGACATGATGGAAATGGTGCTTGCCAAGGCCGATATTGGCATTGCGAGCTATTATGAGGAGCGCTTGGTGCCCGAGCATCTGCGTCCGTTGGGCCAGGTTTTGAGCCAGCGCCTGGTGAATGCCGTGCAGCAGGTGAACCGGCTCAAGAACCAGTCGGAACTGTTAACCAGCAATCCCGTATTCCGTCACTCCATGCAGGTGCGAAATCCCTATACGGATCCTTTGCATTATTTGCAGGTGGAGTTGCTGAGCCGGGATCGCCAGAAGCAGGACCGGGTCGAAGATACGGTCGAGCAGGCCCTGAAGGTGACCATGGCCGGCATCGCGGCAGGTATGCGCAATACCGGTTAGCAATCGCTGGCGTGCGAGCTACCTGTAGAAGATTACAAAACGAAACAATAATAAAAATAAGGTTACCTGTAACTGTGAACCTTGCCGGATTGGGTGGTTTTTGATCGATTACACTAAAGATCATCCCACTCCTGGCGTAAGCACTTCTGAGCCCGTTGGATCGCCGGTCCAACCGGTATCGGTGCGCGCAAAGGCTGGGAGAAACTGACCAAGGAATGCGGTTTCATGTGCAGGTTGCTCAGCCATGGCGGTTGCGACACGTATCTTGCAATATTTGGGGCGACGTACGGTTCCCTATCAACTCGTTCATCACGAACGGGTAGGGACATTGGCGGCCGCTGTGCGGGTGGCCGGAGTCCCGGTTGCCAATGTGGTAACGACCTCCCTCTTGATTGATGCCAAAGGTATCTTGATGGCGATCCTGCCATTTGGGCAGGAGCTGGATCTGGCGGCTATGCGGCAACGGTTTCGCCGTAACTTCCAATGGTTGCCCGAACCTTGGGCGGATCGTCTGTTCTGTGACTGTGAGCCGGGCTCCCGGCCCGCCTTGGCGCCTCCCTATGGCTTGGCGGCCGTGATCGATGAGGCGCTGCTGGGCAAGGAGTGCCTGTATTTTCAGTCAGGTAGCCATCACAGCCTGATACGGATGGATGGCGATTACTTCTTCCAGGTCAACGCACGGGCGACTCGCGGGAGATTCGCTCGTCCTCTCAGTGAGCAAACTTCTATGACAGCCTTTGAGGAATCCCCGGATATTTGCCAACGTTCTATCCAGCAGTTGTCGGAACGTCTGAAAAAGCTTTATCGGCTGCCGCCCATGCCATCGGTGGCGGCACGGGTGATGAGTCTGGCAGCAGACCCCAATACGGGGGCGCGGGAGCTGGCCTGGGTCATTGAGCAGGATCCGAGCTTGGCGGCGCAGATCATGCGTTATGCAAGTTCAGCCCTGTTCAACTACCAGGGCCAGCTGCGCAATGTGCAGGATGCGGTAAACCGGGTGCTGGGGTTTGACCGGGTCTGCCACATCGCCCTGGGAATTGCCGCCAGCCGTGCCTTCGAGATCCCCAAGGAGGGGCCCCTGGGCCTGGATGCCTTCTGGCAGCATTCGCTGTATTGCTCACTGTTGAGCCAGATGCTGGCCACACATGCGGATAAAGAACTGAACCTGCAACCCTCCACCGCTTATCTGTGCGGGCTGCTCCATAACTTTGGCCTGCTGCTGATTGGGCACCTGTTCAAGCCAGAGTTTGTGATGCTCAATAAGCTGGCGGCCAAAGAGCCGGAATCTCCCTTAGCCGTGCTGGAAAAGCAGGTTGTCGGCATAGGCGGCGCGCAAGAGCCGATCGCGCTGGGGCACGGGGCAATTGGGGCCATCTTGCTGGAGCATTGGAACTTGCCTGCGGAAGTGCGCACGGTGGCCGCCATGCATCATGTGGAAGGCTACTGGGGAGAGCATGCCGGTTACGTCCAGGTCGTGCAGTTGGCAAACAGCCTGCTAAAGGACCTGGCTATTGGGGATGATCTGTGCCTGGATGATCCAGCGCCTCTGATGGAGGCACTGGGATTGGCACCGGAAGTGGCCTATGAGATTTTGCAGCAGGTCCAACAGCATGCTTCAGAGGTTCAGAGTCTGGCGCGACAGCTAGCGGCTTGACGCTGTGGGTGCGGTGTCCACCGTCCTCCGGTAAGCCGTTATCTGGAGCTCCCCGACCAAATCCCGGGCGCCCAGGCGCGCCAGTTCCTCCCTAACCACCGCGCTTAAGGCCTCAGTGGTATCTGGCGCACCGGGTTGGCCGTAGATGAGCACCAAGGGATTCAGGCAACCGTAACTTGCCCAGCTGCCATATTGTGCTTGCTGGTAGCGTTCAAGGCCAGGGGCGAACCATTTCCAGTGGTCCTGGTGTAAGCTCGCTCGATGTCGCTTTTCTATTTCGGCCACACTCAGCGTCGTTTGGACTCCTGCTACGGATCGAAGCGCCAGTTCCAGTTTTGGTGCTAGAACGACTAGGCGGCTGTTGTCGCAGCCGTAGCGTTCTGTGGAGTTGGTGAGGACATAGACATAGGGAAACTCCCGGCCGGTGTGTTTGGCAGCAGGCTGGCTCTTCTCTTCTGGAGCAAGGTGCTGGGTTGCGGTGAGGCTCACCAGTTGAAGCGGCTGGATCTGGTAGCCACTCTCCGGGTTCTGGTTATTGGTGGCACGTAATTCTTCAAGAAAGCGCAGGGCGGCTGCCAAGGCTTCATGGGGGGGGTTAGGGCTGGCAGAGTGGATATCCAGGTAAAAATGGATGCTTTTACGGTCCCGGCTGATGAGAACGTCGTCTGCTCCATTGATGCGGATTTGGTAAGCCAGGGCCCGATCGTCTGCCTCGTCATAGGTGCGATTTTGCAGAGTCCAGAAAAGAGGGTGGTGCTGGTAAAAGCCACTTTGCATCCGCTGTGTGGGGAGGCCCGACGATATAAGAGAGGTGACGCTAAACAACCTGTCGCTCGCTGCCTCGTTCAGCGCTAGCTGCAAGCTTTGGATCTGTGAGAGCAGCTCGGGGGCTAAAAGGCTTTGATCGTCTTTGGCGGTGGCTGTCAGCTGGACCCATCGTGGCCCGGGGTTCCCCGTAGAGTCACGGGTCCTGCTCGCAAAGTGGGTCAAGAGGTGTTGGGTCTCCGGCAGAAGCATCAGTTGGAGCGTTCTCAAATAGCCGGTCATTCCAAGCTCATCACCCACAAACTGGTAACCGTTCCCGGCCGGGCGACCTAATCCTTGGTGGCCGGCCAGCAACAGGGTTCCATCGGGCCTCTCCGCCAAACCCAGCACAGCCCCCACAGGGTGCCCCGGTTCCAGGTAGAACATGCTCTGGCCGGGGTGGCGGCGCACGATGACCCCAGAGTCGCCACCGAGGACCAGACTACCATCGGCTGTACGGATGCCAGCATGATAGGCAGTCGTGCTGACCGACTTTTGTTGCTCCCAGGAAACGCCGCCATCTTCGGATAACAAAATGGTTCCATCGGCACCATAGGCCAGGACGCCATCTTCCGTGCCTGTCGCCACAACTCCAAATAAGTGTTGATAGTAGCTGGATTGAGACAGCTCCCAGTGCTCTGCGTCGGGGGCCTTGCGGTAAATATGACCATTGTCTGCTACCACGATGGCGAGTCCGGAGGGCAGAGTTGTGATGCCCGTAAGAGTGTAGGAGGCGTGGGCGGGTGAACTTTGCTGCCAGGTGTTGCCACCATCCCGGGTCTGCAAGACGCTCCCGTCACTGCCGACGATGTAGCCGGTTTGCTCGTCGGCAAAGGCCACATCCATGGCGGTGAAGTGGGCAGGGCGATTGATCGTCAGCTGTACTTGTGCCCAAGTCCGCCCTCCATCCTGAGTGCGCAGCACGGTTCCAAGATGCCCCACGGCCCAACCGTTCGTTGCTGTGGAAAAGGCAACCGACGTTAGCAGGACATCCGTGCCGCTGGGAACCGCTGACCAGGTTTCGCCTTGATCGGTGGAGCGCCAGATCTGGCCGTTTTCCCCGACCGCAACCACGGCTTCGCCGGCCCAGGCCAGATCCAGGAATACATGGCGCGGCGGCTCCGCGGGTGCGATTGTTTCGGCCTGCCCCGGCGCTTGTGGCGACAGTGAAGGATGAATGGAGGCACCGACTATGACGGCGCCGACCAATAAAGCTGTGAGCCCCGCTACCTTTAATATTTTCATGGTCAGTCCTTCTCCTTTTAAGGCCACAACAGCGTTGAGTCACCGTACCCGGAGTCCAGGATGACTTCCGTTTTGACTTGCCCCTGGTCGTAGGTGGTCTTGCGAACCAGGGCGCCATCGTAATTGGTTTCAATCCAGTCGCCATGGGGCACGCCCTGACGGTAGGACGAGCGGGAGATGAGGCGACCATTGTCTGCAAATTGGTAATGGACTCCGTCCGGTTCTCCGTTGTGGTAGCGTCCCTGGTGAAGCAGTCGCCCGTCTTCCGTTAGCAGGCGGTACTCGCCATGGAGTTTTCCATGGTGATAAGTGCCAATTTCCCAGCCTCTATAGGTGATCTCGTCGACTTGCCCATGGCGTTGGCCCTGGTGATAGCCGGCAAAGCGAATCCGGTTGCCCTGAGCGTCGTACTCCTCCCGCAGGCCGTGGAGCATTCCGGCCTGGTATTGCTCCTTTACGCGGGAACCGTCGGCTTGGACCGTGACCCAAGTCCCTACCTTGTGGCCTTGTTCGAAGTGACCTTGAGTACTTGATCCGTCGGTATACTCCATGAGGTAAGGGCCGTGTTTTACATTGTTGCGATAATGTTCCTTGAGAGTGCCATTCCAGAGCGTATGGACATTGAGGCCTTGACGGCCCCGGGCATCCTGTTCGCTACGGCTGGTCCGGTCTCCCTCTTCGTTGAAGCCCTCTGAAAGCCGGGTTTGGCCTTTGCGCTGTTCCCGATGACTGAGTTGGCCGTTTTTGTGAAAACGCTCCTCCAGGTATTCGACTTCCCGGCCCTGCTCGTCGAGGACACGTTGAATCCGGCGTTCCAGGCTGCCATCCACGCGGTAAATGGTCTCAAGGCCTTCCCGCTTTCCTTGGTGTCGGCTGGCGACATAGGCTGACTGTAATTGTCCGTTTTGGTAAAACTCCCGTTGGGGCCCAAACTGGAAGCCATCCTTGTAAAAACGCTCGTAGAGCTTGATGCCCTTCTGGTCGTAGCGGGTTTGCGGGCCGTCCTGGCGACCGTTGCGGTAGTGGGTCTCGTTGATCAGCAGGCCTTCGTGATATTCCCTGTAGACGCCGTCATACTTGAAGCCGGAAACGCTGTATTGGCGGGTCAGCCGTCCTTCTGCATCAAACTCCTCATAATCGCCATCCACCAGGCCGCCGCCGTAATATTCCCGGATATATTCGAGCTGGCCGTTAGGGTGGTAGCTTGTAAAGACGCCATGCTCGACCGGGTATTGGCTGCCGCAATTGCACACCTGGTTGCGAATGATGTAATGGCCGCTGGCCTTTTCCTGGCCATTGGGATGCCATTCCCGAAACTCACCAATTAACTGCCGATTGTCCCATTCGGGGTCGAGTGTGAACCCTTCCAGAAGGAGTTGGCCATTGGCATGGTAGAGCTTGATCTGATAGCGATCGCCTTCGCGGAGCAGTGGCAACTCGAAGTACTTGAATTGGCGATGGGTCGGCTCTGCCGGGTCAAAATATTTACCGCTGGCGTCGAGCCAGACTTTCTGAGCTGCCAAAGCGCTATTCGCCATCAACAGCAAGGCGATTATTAGGCTGTTTTTCATGATTTCTTTCCTGAAATACAAGCGACGGTCCTAGGGCAAGGGAGGCATTTGGAATTCAGAGCGCCGCGACTCCGTCATCTCGATCATCGGGTAGGTGACCTCCGCCACTTCTCCCCAAAAGCGGAGGCGGCGGGAGTTGAGGCCGGCTTCTTCGCCCTGGTAGTGTTCCCAATGGGACAGAATGGTTAAGGGCTCGCCGTCGGCATTCCGGCCGATGAAGGGGAAGGAGGAGTAGATGTTTTCTTGTAAGGCATTGATTGCGGTAAGGTCGTTAAAGAGCTTTTCACTGAGCTCGATCGTGTAAGGGTCGATCCGACGCACCAGCGTACTGGCATCCACGGCCTCGGTGCGGGTTTCAATCCGGGTGATGCAGTGGGTTTGGATGGCGACTTTGAGGTCGTAGAAAAAAGTCAGACCATGCTCGGTGGCCAGCTGCAGGCTCGTTGGGTCGGAGAGGCTGTAATACCAGTCTGCTTGCTGTGGCTGTACCGACAGGGGGCTGCCAGCTACCTGGGGCGGGTCGAGCACCTCAAAGGTGCAGCGGTTTTTACCGTGCTCCGGCAAGGTGATCGATAATTGGCCATTCTGAACCCCGCTGATTTTGATCTCATCCAGCGCCAGAGGCAGGAACTCCAGCTTCGGTAACTGGTATTCTTCTAACCGTAACATCCCGGCAACATCCCCGCCCCGAATGGTCTGTGCAGCATTGGGAACCCGTAGGGTGTAAGACTCCATCAGGGTGGGTTTAAGATGCAGCTCCACCTTGTCAAACGGCTGCTGGGCCTGGAGGTCAACAATGCGGTCCTGGGTGAGCCAGTCTTCCGGCATCGGGAACAGGTGCTGGTTCAGATATTGGGCAAGCCCCGCTACTTCTACTCCGTCCTGCGCTGTTTTCAAGTAAGCCGAGCGCAGTTTGTCCAGCTCGCTGGTTGAAATACGGTGGGTATACTCCGGCAGGCGCTGGTTATCCGCCCTCAGTGGAACGGCGGGGATCAAAGGGCTCAGGGAGAGAGGGGCGCCATCCTGGTGACTGATGCGGAGGATGGCCCGCTCGGAACCCCAGTGAAGGATGTCAATCTGGTAGTTGCTGTGATCCGCACCTTCAATATTTCCCTGACGGTCTACCTGGAGTTTCAAGAGATCACCGGTTAATGCGATATCCAGATCAAGCTCCAGGTGCTGGATGGCGTCCAGCTCATCTTCGCTAAGCTGACTCACAGAAAAGGGAAACGGGTGAGAGGGCCCGTTATATCCCGGACTCAGCAGATTCTTCATTTCAAAGCGAGGGTCGGGCGCGATGTCGTTACGGATCAGCTGGCCCGTTTGGTCCAGAAGGCGGATGTTTCGAAGGTGAAGCGGCATAACGCCTGCCTGCAAGAGCGCCGTGGTATCCAGAAGAAGGCCGAGGTCTTTGTGATTTTCAATGGGTGGGAACCACAGTGCGGACGTTCGTAGCACCTCTAATTGCTCGTCTCTGGAGGGGATGGTTTCGTTTAAAAAATGAAGGGCGATGTCTGTGTCCTGAAGATCAATCTGTAGGGGCTGATGACTCCAATAGGCCCAGGCCTCTAGATCAATGTCCTGGGTTTCAAACTCATAGCCGGGCTGGTGCAGTGAAAGCTGGATCAACAAGGGAAGCGCAGCCTGCCCCTGACCTGCTTGGTGGATCGCAAATCGTGCGCGTAAAGGCCAGCCGGTCTCCCGTTCAACCTCAAGAAAGCCGCGATACTCAACCTCTTGGGGAGTCTCGCCGGTGGCAACGGAGGCCACCGTGATGGTCACCTGATCCG
>JAJUGC010000054.1 GCA_029268325.1 Gammaproteobacteria bacterium
CAACCCCAATAACCGCATAAAGACCGACAAGCTACGCTTATTGCGGGACGGCACCTGGATCATGGTTACCATGACGATCTGGAGCAACTCCTCCAGGTGCACAGGCTTATCACTTTGAGTGGCAAGCCGCTCTTCCAGACGCTGCCGTAGCAGTTGGGCAAAAGGCCCGAGAAAACGGGCAAACACCGCCTGGATCAGCGCGTTTTTGGAGCCGAAATGGTAGTTGACGGCAGCCAGGTTCACCTTGGCTTTACTGGTGATCAGCCGCAAGGACGTCTCCGCGAAACCCCGCTCGGCAAACAGGACTTCGGCTGCATCCAGGATCTTGTCAGCGGTATCGGACTGGGCCATATTACTTACTTGTCGATAATTCCAAACAGTTGTTTGAAACATACGTTTGATTCCCAAACCTGTCAAGCAAGTAGCCGTGATCCGAACCACCTCTTATGCATGAAATTACCGAAACCCGGCCCTATACCAGTATACCCAGGGTCGGCTCTCCACCGGGAAGAACCCGTAATAATTCCCGTCGGCACCGGCCCAGGGCAGTTCGAATCCCCTCCTCAATCACGGGGTGGTAAAACGGCATATTGAGCATTTCCTGGATGGTCAGCCCCTGCTGATGTGCCCACGCCAGAAGATGGCCAAGATGCTCTGCCTGGGGGCCAAGGATTTCCGCTGCCAAGAACTGGCCACTACGGCAGTCTGCATAGACCTTAATCAGCCCTTTATTCACTCCCATAATGCGGCTGCGTCCCTGACTGGCAAAGGAGGCCGTTCCCGACACAAAGCTTCCCGGTGCCAGGCAACTGACGCGCTGGCCCACCGTGGCCATCTGGGGGTCAGAAAACACGATACTTAAGGGCGAGCGACGTATCCCTTCCCGGACCTCCGGGTAGCGGGCAGCATTACGACCCGCAATGCGCCCCTCATCCGCCGCTTCATGCTGAAGGGGCAGCCTACCGCTCGCATCACCCGCCAAAAACAGGTTTGAATCTCCACACTGCATGGTATGAGGGTTGCACTCCGGCACGCCCCGGGAATCCAGGCCCACACCACATAGTTCCAACCCCAAACCTGCGAGATTGGCGTGCCGTCCGGTGGCGACCAACACATAGTCCGCCTGAAGCTTCTGCTCACCTGTCGGCGTATCTACTGTCAGGGTGACCTGGGCATCCTGCTTTTCCACATGGCGAACCCGGGTATGGGTCAGAATCTTCAACTCTTCCGCAAAGACCTTGAGGGCCTCTTCCAGCAGCTCCGGGTCTGTGAAGATCCCCAGTTTGTCATTGCGTCCGACAAAGGTAACCTCGACACCCAGCCTGTGCAGGGCCTGGCCCAGCTCCAATGCAATGACCCCCAGGCCAATCACAACCACCGACTTGGGCAGCTCTTCCAGCTCGAATAAATTGTCGTTGGTAAGGAGCCGATCCCCCAAGACTTGGAGCTCTTCAGGAATAAATGGAGAGGAACCCGTGGCAATGACCGCCGCCTTGAACTTAACCAGGCAATCCTCGCCCACCTCTAACAGCGTATTGGAGCGAAACCGGCCTTTTCCCAACAGCCGTTGCTCAGGAGGTATGGCTTCAATCTCCTGCAAGCTAAAACCCACGAACCGGTCCCGCTCGCGACGCACCCGCGCCATGACTTGTTTGGAATCAACCTCGAGCCCCTCATAACGGAGGCCAAACTCAACCGCTCCCTGTTGCAGGTGGGCGCGATCTGCAGCAGCAATCAACAACTTGCTGGGCATACAGCCAACCCGGGCGCAAGTAGTACCATACTGACCCGCCTCAATCAGTACTGCCCTTGCACCCTCCTTCACGGCTGCATCAAAGGCCAACATGCCCGCCGTGCCCGCTCCCAACACAGCAACATCTACATCCAGCACTTTTCTCATTGCCCCACCTTCTCTATTTTCCAAATGGCTCAATGGGATACCTCTCAATGTTGAGCCTCATTCCAGCTCCCAGGTTAAACCCTTTGCCTGTTCGAGTATAATGCCGGAAAGTCATATGGGAGCGAATTATGTTCACCGGAATTGTCCAAGGTGTTGCCCACATACGCCAGATTGAGCGCAAGACAGGCCTGTTTACCTTCCTAATCGAGTTTCCTCCGGGAGCGACTGAAAACCTGCAAATTGGCGCCAGTGTGGCGATCAACGGCACCTGCCTCACTGTTACCCGGGTAGACGGCCTGACCGCCAGCTTCGATGTGATGCAGGAAACCCTAAGAGTGACGAACCTTGGAACCCTCAATGAAGGCGACGCGGTGAACTTTGAGCGTGCAGCCCGTTTCGGCGACGAGATTGGCGGCCACCTGCTGTCCGGCCACGTTCACGCCCTCGCCCGCTTGGTACGCATCGAACAGCCGGAGAACAACACAACGCTCACCTTCGAGGTGCCAGAGGATTTGTGCAAATACATTTTTCCCAAGGGCTATATCGGCCTAAACGGCGCCAGCCTGACTATTGGCGAAGTAAAAGAACGCCAGTTCCAGGTTCATCTCATTCCCGAGACCTTACGCATGACCACCTTCGGCCAACTTCGCGAAGGTGACTTGGTGAACCTGGAAGTCGATACCCAAACGCAAACCATTGTGGATACTCTGGAGCGGATGAACATTCGTCCGGGCACCTAGGCCACTACCGCCAGCCGGAGTGAATCGGTGACGGATCAGCTCTTGGCTGCAACAGCTGCGCAGAACCAGCAAGACCGTCTACACTTGCCGACACAGGATCTAATTTAAGAAGAAGGATGTCTCATGCTGATCATACCGGCTGAGCGCAGACTGGACTGGCGCCGTCCTCCAATCGTGACGTTGCTGCTCATTCTGGTCAACGTAGCCATTTTCTTCGGCTACCAACGCCATGATGGCGAGCTATGGCGCCAGGCGCTGGATTATTACCTCCAACAAGAGTTGCACCTTCTGGAGGCGCCAGAGTATCGGGATTACCTGGAGAGGCGCATCCGCCTGGGGCAGGACTCCCGCTCGGAACGGCCCCAACTGCTGGAGGAACTGATCCAGGAACAAAACCACCTGGCCGTCAGCGCCCTCATCCTGTCCGACCGGGACTTCACCGTCTACCTCCATCAGGAGGCCCACCGCTTCTGGCATGAAGAAACCTTTAGCCGCTGGCAAGAACAGCGATCCCATATCGACGAGACCTGGCTCAACCATGTAAGCAGCTTCCGGTTTGGGTTGATTCCTGCGGATGTTGGCCTGGATGACCTGGTGGTTTACCAGTTCCTGCACGGCAACTTTGCCCATTTATTGGGCAACATGATCTTTCTGTTTCTGCTGGGCTTTGCCGTTGAAGCGACCTTGGGCAAGTTCCGCTATCTGCTATCCTATCTCGCCTGTGGCGCCATTTCCGGCCTGTTTTACAGCCTGATCGAAGGGGGCTCCCACATCCCATTGGTAGGCGCATCCGGAGCCATTTCCGGGCTGATGGGTATTTACGTGACCACCTATCGCCTACAAAAAATACGTTTCTTCTTCTGGGCCGGCGTCTACTTCAACTACTTCCGCGCCCCTGCTCTCTGGCTTCTGCCGGTCTGGCTCGGCAAGGAACTGTTGGATTACTGGCAACAGCATTCCAGCAATGTCGCCTATATGGCCCATGCTGGCGGGCTGATTGCCGGCTGCGCCCTCACCATTGCCATGAGTCGGTGGAGCCCGGTTTCCACTGAAGTGGAGGAAGATGAAGACGCAGAGAATTTGGCCTTCCGACGGGAGTATAACGCTGCTTTGGAAGCCGTGAGTCAGGTAAACCTGGACCAGGCTCGCACTCGGTTTCGCCGGTTAGTCGAACAACACCCGGACAAGCCCGGCCTGCTGGAACACCTGTATCACCTGGAGAAGCTGGAGCCTGGCAAACCCGCCTATATTGAGTGCGCCGACCGTCTCATTGGATCCGCCCTCAAAACCAACCAGACAGAGTTGGCCCTTCAGATCTATCGCGATGTGCGCAAACGGATACCTCAGCCGGAGCGGATCCCGGATAAATGGCACTACCGGCTTCTGATCACCTGCTTGCGGGAAAACAACCTGAAGGACGCAGAGGCCGCCTTTCAGGCTCTCCAAGGTTGTGCCACCTCAGCCGACATTCTGATCGATGCCTGCCAGGCGCTAGCCCATGCATTCAGGGTACGTAAAATGTCCGGTAAGGCCGATCACTACGAAAACCTGGCGGGGCAGCTGTCCCAAGGCCCGTTTGGCGCCACTGCCGATCCCGCCGGGCAAGTCTAGACCTTCGCCTCCCGAGCCCCTCCAGGTGTTCGGGAGGTCGGATGCCATGGTTTAAGGAATCATGCCATGGAGGCGGAGTGATTCCCTGTAGTGCTCCAGCCTACTCTGGATATGGTGCTCAGGATACTTCCGCCGGACAAACTCCAGGTATTTCGAGGCTCTGACCTTGTCCTTGAAGCCATTTGCCAAGGTCTTCGCTACCAAGAGATAGGCCTCGGGCAAGGACACAAAGTCCGGATGTTCCTTGTGCAGGTCCTTCAACAAGCGCAGCACCAGTTTATGCTTACCTAGATGATGCAGTCCCTGGGCCACCTCGAACGCCAGTTGTGGATCCGTCAGGTGATAGTCATCCTCCTGATAAAGCAGTTTCAGCAGTGTGCTGATCTCTTCCCACCGGCTCTGCCCCATCAGCATTTTCAGGGCCGGGCGTACCAGCTCCCGCAAGGATTTGGTTGACTTAAGGGCCATCAGCAACCGCACCAGCCGATCCAGCTGATTGAGGTCATGGGGTCTGCGCCGGTAGTCCTGGAATAACAGTGAGGCGGCCTTTTCGTATTCCCCCTCCTTCAGGGCAATATCAATATCCGCGGCCTGCTTCATAACATTCAAGGTTTCCGAGTTAACGGAAGTCACATCCTCTTCGCTTGAGTCTGCACTAAAGCCCAGCTCGTACTGATATTGGTACAGCAGGTATCCGAGCATGTGGAAAATAACGACCATGAAGTAGGTGCTGGCAAAGCCCAATAAGGGGTATCCGAGCAAGGGATCGAAATGGGTCACGACAAACTCTGTCGCCACCCCCAGGCTCAAGATCATCAAAACCAGGTAGCCATAGAGCACAAAATAAGGCCAGCCGATAGCACCAATCACAGCCATTTGCCGTAACGGATTCAGTGCTGCCAAGCTACTGCGTTCCATGGCCAGGATCAAAACCGCTGCTGGAATGACCAATAAGGTAAAGGCCAGAGCCATTAGGCCCACCATAGGCCCGGCCGAATGCATCACAAATGCCACAAAGAAGATTACGCCAAACAGCATCAGGAACTGCTGGAGCAGCAAGCTGAGCCCGCCTCCCTGAAAGGCGGATGAAAAAGCCGGTGGATCCATCTTCCCTTCCGCCGTGGCTTCGATAATGGCATACAGATAGCGCACCTGCACCGCCGCCAAAAACAGGCCGACCACCAGTGATATGAGGGGGCCTTGAAACAGCACGGGGCCTAAGGTGCACAGCAGAAACAGAGCCACAGGGCCCTTGGCAAACGGATAACGGAAAAATGTGGAAATCCGGTTCCAGAAAGGCTGGGCCAGATTGCTCGCGCCCAGATAGTCCAGAGGTTTCTGGCACCGGGGGCAGTTCGCCCCTCTCCGACTATCGCGCAGAGTCGGTACGCAGGAACCACAAAAGTGGCCAAAGCATTCTCCGCAATACCAGCGGGATGGAGCCAAGGGATGATAGTTACAATAGGTTTTCATGTTGAACGCCTGTTCCTTCGGGCTATCAGCGCGAGCCAACGGCTCAGCAGGGATTCCAGCAATAACTGTACGTTAGGGTTTTGGTTGGCCTGAAGTTCTCGGATTGCCTCGGCAATTCGGTCCAGGAATTGATACAACATCTCCGCAGACGCCTTGCCTGCCACGTACTCCAACATGGCTCGACCACTTTCATCATAGATCCGGTCAGCCCGGCCCGTGGCCCGATAAGCAATCAGCGAGGCAGACCACTGATACAGCCAGTTGAGGATCAAGGTCAAATCCTGTTTCTGCCACCGGCTCGCCACCTCGAAGGGACTTGCTTCCCGTTTCAAAAGTTGGGCCAGATCCGCCAGCATGGAACTGCGCAGTTCCAGGGCGCTATTCTCTGCCAAGGCTACGGCCAACAAGGGTGCACCCTGGGCCACTTGCAACAGATAGCCCGCTTCTTCCGCCTGGAGTTCCAGCTTGGCCTGCAACCAATGGGTCGACTCCTGCCGGTCTGGCAGGGGGAAACTCCACACCTGGCAGCGGCTACGGATTGTCGGCAATAGCTGCCCGGTAGCATGGGAGATCAGGATAAGTACCGCATCGGCACTAGGCTCTTCCAAGGTCTTGAGCAAGGCGTTGGCCGCATTGGCGTTCATGGCCTCGGCAGGATGCAGGATCGCAACCTTGCGCAAACCTTGCTGGGGGGTTTTCACGATAAACTCGTTCAGGTCACGGATCTGGTCCACCTTGAGAATGCGCCCGTCGTCTTCCGGGGCAAATATCCGCACATCTGGGTGGCTGCAGGCCTCAAGCAGCAGACAGGACTTACAGGTCTGGCAAGCATGGCCGTTAACGGGTGCCAGACACATCAGGAAGCGCGCCAAATAATGGGCGAAGGCTTCTTTACCTACTCCTTTGGGCCCACTCAGAATAATGCCATGGGGCATGCGACCGGTTTGCTGAACCTGCTGGACCTGCTGCCAAATCCCAGCCTGCCATGGAAAAGGAACACCCATACCTATCCTTCATTCATCGTTTGAAAGGCCTCCAAGATACCACAGTCACCATTTTCCCACACAGGCTCAGGAACGTGGCAGCCGAAGGCGCCGGATGGATTTTCGAAGTACCGGGAGCACTGAAGAGGCAGATTGCCCATCTGCATACAAGACATCTTCCAGTTGCGCCTCAATCTGTCTGATCTCCCCGGCAATCGGAGGAAAGTGATCTGCTGCCCGCTGCGCAAACTGGCGGGGCGTTTCGCCCGGACGCCGGCGCAAGCCCCGGCGAGCCATTTTCCGTTCAAAGAGCCGGTACAAACGCTTGACAGGATCTTCTTCCACGGAGCGCTCTTTCCAGAGCACATAGCCAAGGAATATCGCCATCAAAGCGAGGAGCACCCCAAGCAACCACAGCCCCAAAGTTCTTAGGTCAAGGTCTTCATACCAACACTGAAAGAGTTTTAGCTGGCTTTCATTGTCGTACTGTACGACCCAGCGCTGCCAGTTGTAGTTAATCTCATCTATGCGCAAACGTAACCACTGGGCCACTTGCCAATGGCCATAGCGGCTAAGGGCCAAGGGATTGCGCTCCAGAAAAGACCCCTCTGCTGCCAGGGCCTCCCGGATGCCTTCGCTGATCCGCTCCGGCGCCACCATGGCGGTGGGATCGTAGCGCACCCAGCCCTTTCCTTCGAGCCATACCTCTACCCAGGCGTGTGCGTCATACTGGTGTACCATCAGGTAGCCCCCATCCCGATTCCACTCTCCGCCCTGATAGCCCACAATCATGCGTGCGGGGATGTCTGCCAAACGCAGGGCATAGGTGAAAGCGCTGGCGTAATGGGCGCAGAAACCGCGGCGACTTTGAAACAGGAAGTGATCGACGGGGTCGGTATCTACCTTCTCCGGGCGGAGAGTGTAGAAAAACGGCTGTTCCCTGAAATGGGCCATAAGCTTTGCCGCCAGGACTTCTGGTTCGGGAAACTGCACTTTGAGCTGGTTGATCCAGGCTCTGGTTGCCGGGTTTCCCCCCTCCGGCAGAGCCGTATAACGATGCCTATCCAGGCGTGTCAGCCCCTGCGGGGTTTGCTCTGCCGCTACCCCCACAGAATAACGAACCGGCTGCCTCAACTCTGAAGGAAAGCGGACAAAGCCATCGGCAGTTAACTGGTAGCTTCCTTCTCCTTTAACGGGAGATTGGAGGGCAAAGCCCCAGGGCTTGCCGGTCGGTTCCTGGATCACCTCGTAGCTCGCCAGAGTCGGGCCAGATACGCCTTCTCCGTCCTGGGAACGGCGTAGCACCCTACTGGCCCCCGAGTCCCGCCACTCCCCATTTCGGTAGGCATCAAGGCTCAAGCCGCGCCAGTACAGCTCTTCTTGGGGAGGTGCCTCTCCTTCGAACGTCACCCGAAATGCCCGCTCGCCGGACTGGGCAAGCTCCGCAATATCACCGGGCTTGATGCGGTCCGAAATACCGGTTCGGGCCTGATCCACATTCATCGGCACCTTCCACAGGGGTGCTATGCGGGGAAACATCAAATAGGCGATCAGCATCAAAGGCAGCGCCTGGAGCATGATTTTGGTCACCGTGTAACCACTGCCCTCGGCAGAGACCGGATTGGCAATGCGCGACAAACCGATCAGACAGATCCAAACCGCAGCCACCACATAAAGCACGATCAACAAGGACTGATCGAACAGGAATGTCATGGCCAACAGGAAAAACGACAGGAATATGAACAGGTACAGATCCCGGCGCGCCTGCACCTCCAACACCTTGAGCGCATAGGCAAGCGTGAAAAATGCAACCGCTGCTTCCACACCGAATTGGCCGCGATAAGTCACGAAAAAGGACAGGATGCTGCCCAGTAGCAACAGCGCCTTCAGCCAGGCACCGGGCAGGGGTATATAACCCTGATGGGAACACCAGCGCCAGCCATTGAAGACGACAACCAGCAGCATCAGCCAGACCGGCAAAGAACTTACATGGGGAAGAATGACTGCAGCCTGGGCCAGGGTTAACCAACGTAAACCGGCAAAGCCAACTTTGTCGGTGAACCCTCCGTGCTGTGCCACGCCCTCTATGTGAACAACGGAGTTCATTGGCCACTCCTCACGCCCCACCGGCTGTCACGCCCCTCCTGAATACGCTCCACATGAACCTGGGCAGGCTCCCCACGAAATAGCGCCAGGGCCCGCAGGCAAGCTACACGGTGTTCTTCTCCACTGCCGGGAGCCACCTCCTGGTCGGCAAGTCTTAGCCCAAAACTGCTTTGTGTCTTGCTCAACTCCAAGACCCGGTCACACAGATAGGACAGCTTCTCTTCGAGCTCAGCCCCCGGGTAATCACGCAAATCCAACCAGATGCTGTCCCCGACTGGCACAGAGAAATCCTTGGTGTAGAAATCTCCTTTCTGTGCGTACTGTTTCCAGGCAATCTGCCTTAAAGAATCACCGGGCTGATAGGTGCGTAGCCCCTGATAGTCATCCTGACCTGGATGCAGCCGAGCGCTGCCTTCCCTTTCTCCCCCCTCCCCTTGGGGCTGGTACACTGGGGCAACCAAAGGGCGGGGATACACCACAATAGAGGCTTGCAAATCCAGTTGGCTCCACGCACGAATCAAACCGAGGGGATAGGCCGTTTGAACCAGCAAACGTCCAGGCTTGAAATGCCCGCGTTGGTTAATCTGGTGATATACAGTGACTTCCAGGGGCTCGGAAGCTACACGAGGGACAAAGGTGGCTGGTCCTTGA
>JAJUGC010000055.1 GCA_029268325.1 Gammaproteobacteria bacterium
CAAGCTGATTGGTCAATTCGGGGTCGGTTTCTATTCGGCGTTTATTGTGGCCGATCGCGTGGAAGTCCTGACCCGTCGGGCCGGTGCGAGCCCGGAAGAGGGGGTGCGCTGGGAGTCCAAGGCAGAAGGGGACTTTACCGTGGAAACCATTCGCCACGAGCCCCGGGGTACCACCATTATCCTTCACTTGAAGAATGAGGAACTGGAGTTTGCCGATGGCTGGCGCCTGCGTAGCCTGGTCAAGAAGTATTCAGACCACATCTCCTTTCCGGTCGTGATGAAGGCAGAGCCGATGCCGGCGGCCGAAGGCGAGGAAAAGAAAGAGGACACGCCGAAGGAAGAAGTGGTTAACGAAGCGACGGCGCTGTGGACACTGCCCCGTAATGAGGTGAAGGAAGAGGACTACAAGGAATTCTACAAGCACATCGCCCATGATTGGGCGGATCCTCTGACCTGGTCCCACAACAAGGTGGAAGGCAAGCTGGAGTACACCAGTCTGCTGTACATTCCGTCCCGGGCGCCCTTTGACCTTTGGCAGCGGGAAGCGCCTCGCGGCTTGAAGCTGTACATCCAGCGGGTCTTTATCATGGATGATGCCGAGCAGTTCCTGCCCCTGTACCTGCGTTTCGTGAAGGGTGTGGTGGATAGTAACGACCTGTCCCTCAACGTGTCCCGGGAAATCCTGCAGAACGACAAGGCGGTGGAGAGCATGCGCAATGCGCTCACCAAGCGGGTTCTGGATATGTTGACCAAGCTTGCCAAGGATGATGCTGACAAATATAAGACGTTCTGGAACGAGTTTGGTAACGTCCTCAAGGAAGGCCCTGCCGAGGACTATGGCAACCGCGAGAAAATCGCCAAGCTGCTCCGTTTTGCCTCTACCCATACCGGCACCAAGGATCAGGACCAGTCCTTGGACGACTATATTGGCCGCATGAAGGAAGGGCAGGACAAGATCTACTACATTGCCGCCGAAAGTTTCGAAGGGGCCATCCACAGCCCCCATCTGGAGGTCTTCCGCAAGAAAGGCATCGAAGTGTTGGTCATGTACGACCGCATCGACGAGTGGCTGATGGGGAACCTGCACGAATACGACGGTAAGCAGTTCCAGGATGTCACCAAAGGAGCTCTGGATCTCGGCAAGGTCGAGGACGAGGAAGAGAAGAAGCAGCAGGAGGAGCAGGCCAAGCAGTTCGAGGATCTGGTCAAGCGGATCCAGGAGCAGCTCAAGGACCGGGTACAAGAAGTGCGTGTGACCAACCGTCTGACGGACTCACCGGCCTGTTTGGTGGTGGGCGAGCATGACATGGGTGTGCAGATGCGCCGCATTATGGAAGCCGCCGGACAAAAACTGCCCGAGTCCAAGCCCATCTTTGAGATTAACCCGGAGCACCCGTTGTTGCAGCGCCTCAATAGCGAAAGCAATGAAGAGCGCTTCAATGACCTGACCTGGATCCTGTTCGACCAGGCTTGCCTGGCTGGAGGGGACAGCCTCAAGGATCCTGCCAGCTATGTGAGCCGGCTGAACAAGCTGTTGCTGGAGTTGACCCAGGGTTAAGGCTGGTGAAGGAAAAAGGCGGCTTTGAGAGCCGCCTTTTTTTGGTCTGACGCCAAGCTGGTGATCAAAGAAATGGGCGCCCTGAAGGCGCCCATTTTCGTTTCCAGGCCAGGGTTAGCGCGTTGCCTGGCGGCGTACGGAGGACGTGGTGAACTCCCGTACGTTCAGCCGGGGAGAGAAGTTGTGGGGCTGGCGTTGCTCATTGTCGAGACCATCCGCGAAATAACGCTCGCTCTTGAGGTCGTAGGTGAGCTCCAGGGTGGTCCAGGGCACAGGCACTTCGTAGAAGTTGATCAGGTGGGCTTCAGACACCCGCCAGAGTTCGTCGTTACGGTTGTATTCCTCGGACAGGACAATCTGCCAGGAATCCTCGTCCAGATAGAAGCGGCGCTTCTTGTAAACGTGATTGATACCTTCCCGTACATTGGCTTCCACCACCCATACCCGGTGTAGCTCATAGCGGGCCAGCTCCTGGTTGATGTGGCGGGGCTTGATGATGTCCGCGATCTTCAAATCGCCGGAATGGAGCTTGTAGGCATTATAGGGAATATAGATTTCCTGTTTGCCGAGCAGGGTCCACTCATACTGGTCGGGAGCGCCGTTATACATGTCGGTCTGGTCGACTGTTCTCAGCCCTGATGCGTTGGGGAAGTCCGTGTCGTAGGCTAGGTTAGGACTGCGGCGCAGACGGCGCTCGCCAGCCTGGTAACGCCAGGCCAGTCGCGGAGAGCGCACCTGGTCGAGCGTTTCATGGACCAGGTTCATGGTACCGGCCATTCTTGCCGGCTGCAGGATCTGTGTTTTCAGATAGAAGATCTTGTTGTCGATATCTTCCAGCTTCGCGCCAGGTTGGCTGTAGGTGAAATAATAGCTGTACTCCATTTCAATCGGAGTGTAGGAACCTTGGACTGAGGGCGTGACAAAGGCGCTACGGAACACCACTTCTTCACCCCGATAGCGGAGCGTATGGTTCCACAGGGCCTCCAACCCGTTTTTGGGGATTGGGAACGGGCTGCTGCCAATGGTATGGCGTACGCCGGTGCCGTATTCCTGCAGTTCTGCCGTCAGGGCATTTTGCTTCAGAAGGTCATAGATACGTTCTGGATAGGCTGCACTGCGGCGGGTGGGATACACGTGGAGGACGTAATCTGGTGCATATTGGGTGAGTAGCGCCTTCTGACCTTCGGTCAGGTGGTCAGCGTACTGACTCATGTTCTCGGCTGTAATCGTGAAGAGAATCTTGTCGCCGGGAAAAGGATCCGGATGGAACATCCCTGGCTTATAGCCCGGGGGAGGCTCGACAAGGCCACCAGTCCAGGCAGGAATAGTTCCAGCTGCGTTGCCTGCCCGTTCCGCACCCAGGGGGGTTAGGTCAGTATCCAGCCGCTGGGCTTCCTCTTTGGTCACAGCCGCCTGGGCAGTCAGGCTTAATCCAATCCCCAGGATGGACACGGCCTGGAGGAGGCGCTGTCTTGAAATCATGGACATGGCTAGCAAGAACTTCTTTTTCATACTTCGCTGTCTCTATTCTCTTTATGGCTTCCGTTTCATGCGAAGGCAGGGCTCTATCCCCGATAAAGGACTGGGCAGAGCTGTTCCTCCTAATCAAAGCAATCAGCTAAAGATAGCCGATCTCAGCTTTTTCTGCTGGTTCTTTTTATAAACCACGTTCCATATTATGACAGGTAAGTTTAAATTAGACCTCATGATCTTATTTTCTGCCCTGGGTTAGAGCGGATTTACAGGAGCGTTCATGGCAGGTTTTTGGGCTCCATACACTAACCAGAAGCTTTATCTGGCACGGCTGCAATTTGACTGGATGGGCACCGGGGCCACAGGGGCCAATCCCGCCTTTCAGGAGAGTGCCCGACAGGCTGGACTGTTTCTGCTGCATGAAGCCTGGCTCGGGCTGTTGAACGAGATCGGCGAATCCTTCAATCTTCCCAAAGGGGGCAAAGAGCGCATTTCCAGTTTGTCAGACCTTGAAAAAAAGCTGGGCGCCACCAATTCAGAAGTAGCTTTTTTGTTGGGTCTGTATGAAACCCCGAAAAGTTGGCTAAGGTTATTGTTAGGGGAGCAGGAGGCGTGCCTTTATCCCCGCCCCAAGCCGGAGACACAGGTTCCGGTGGAGTTGTCACTGGCGGCAGCCGAGGGTGAAGGGATGTCGCGCTACCAGTTGTTATTGCAAGACCTGAAGGACTATGTCATCGCATTCAGGGAACGCACCCAGGAGTGGTAGCGTCTTGAGGCGGAGGGAGCCCGGCCTGGATGGCGGGTTTCCACAAATGGCCTAGCGAATGGATAACTGATTATTTTCTGTGAGAGGTACTGTTTATGCCGGCTTCCTACCTAGAAATCGTGCAACTCTCCAATGGTGATTATGCGCTGCAGCGCGCTGACGGTGATGGCGACTCCCTGGTGAGGATCAGCTTCTCCCGGGAAGCGCAGGAAGTGCTACAGCAACATAGCACAACCGTGGTGCGGGCCATGATCAGTGCGGCTATCCAGACCGTATCGAACCTGGGGGCGACCCAGGATATGGCTGATGAGATCGAGACCATGCTCACCCGTAGTCGGCAGCCTAGCCCGACCATTCACTAAGGGGTTGCTGGAGCCTCCCCGGGACCGGGGAGGCCACTAAAGCGGCAATTGGTGGAATGCTGGATTGGGGGCAGAGGGAGCAGCAGGCCCGCTGAGGCTAGCTACCGCCTGGATTGGCGGTATCCAGGGCTTTCCGGCTAGTGGCTGCTTTTACGAATAACCCCGACACTCAACCCTTCGATGTGTAACTCCTGCTCCCGCAGGTCGATGACAATCGGTGCGAAGTCTTCGTTCTCTGCAATCAGGCGTACTTCGTGCCTGTTGCGCTGAAAGCGCTTGACCGTGACTTCATCATCGATCCGGGCTACCACGATCTGGCCATTCTGCGCCTGGTTGGTGCGGTGGACTGCCAGTAGGTCGCCATCCAGAATCCCCACATCCTTCATACTCATTCCTTTGACGCGCAGGAAGTAATCCGCTGCGGGCGTGAAAAAGTTTGGCGGCATGGCGCAGTAATCTTCAATATGCTCCTGGGCCAGAATGGGCTGGCCTGCCGCAACCTGCCCAATGATCGGGATGCCCGGATCTTGCTCGGTTTCAGATTCGGGCAGGCGGATCCCCCGGGATGCGCCGGGAACCATTTCAATGGCACCTTTACGGGCAAGGGCCTTCAAGTGCTCTTCGGCGGCGTTGGCGGAGCGAAAACCCAGTGAAGTGGCGATTTCCGCACGGGTGGGAGGGTAGCCCGTTTCGTCGATATGACGTTTGATCAGTTCCAGGACTTCGGCCTGGCGCTTGGTCAGTTTAATCATGAAATCGCTCTCTTGAACCGGCTCTGCTCCCGTGGGGAGCGGAGCCGAAAGGTCTGGTTGTATATACAGATAGTGGAAATATATACAGGCCTTTGCGGAATGTAAAGGCACGGTGGGAAACGGCTGCGGAGTTAACCCTTTAGCCGGTGGTGAAGTCGGTCACTTCCTGCCAGGGGCTGGGCTCGGTTTCGACACCGGTGACTCGGGCGTTTGGGGATCCCTGATGTAACCATTCCAGCAGTTGCCGTACCTGGGACTCCGGGCCGCAAGCCAAGACTTCAACCCGCCCGTCCGGCAGGTTGTGGGCATAGCCGGTGAGTCCCAGGCGCAGGGCTTCCCGTTGGGTATAGGCCCGATAGGAAACACCCTGAACTTTCCCGGAAACCCGGGCTTTGACACAAATCTTCTGCTGCATAGATGCTTCTGATCCTCCTGTTCAGTGGTGACATAACGCTTTTGGGTCATTCATCCAACGTAACGGGTTGAATCGATCGGCTTAAAGTGGACGAATCCCCAAAAGCCTTGCCCGCAGGCACATACCTACTTGTGTTATACCTGCCAGCGGACAGACAGGGCAAGTTGGCCCGGCTCGACCGGTTCGGTGGTGGGAAGGGCTGAGACTGGATTTGGTGAAGGCTCCTGAGTTAGTTTAGAAGACCTTACCAGCCGCTCCCATTAATCCATTGGGAGCAAACCCAGACACCCATGAGCAAAGGTGAAGTCCATGAGCAATGCAGGCCAGGAAGCGATCTTCAAACCTCTCTTGATCATCAAGGCCGGAAGTACCTTTGCGAGTATCCGGAAAAATCATGGAGATTTTGAGGATTGGTTTGTGCAGCGGATTGAGCCCCTGGGCTTGAAGTGCCGTATCGTTGAGCCTCCGGCGGGGGAGGAACTGCCGGACTGGTCTGAGGTGAGCGGTGCGCTGGTGACGGGCTCGCCGGCCATGGTGACCGATCGGGAAGCCTGGAGCGAAGGCACGGCTACCTGGCTCAAAGAGGCAGTTGGCAGGGGAATCCCCATACTGGGCGTCTGCTATGGCCATCAATTGTTGGCCCATGCCTTGGGTGGAAAAGTGGATTATCACCCCCAAGGGCGGGAAATCGGTACTTGGCCCGTCGAGCTAGGCCCTTACGCCCGTTCGGATCAACTTTTTCAGGACTTTCCAGGGCAGTTCATGGCCCATCTCACCCATGCCCAGTCCGTTGTGGAGCTGCCTGAAGGCGCGCAGCTCCTGGCTGCGACGGCGTTCGAGCCCTGCCAGGCCTTTCGGGTGGGAGACTGGGCCTGGGGCGTGCAATTCCATCCGGAGTTCAACGCCCAGATCATGAGGGAATATGTGGAAGCCTTTGCCCCCAAGTTGCGGGAAGAAGGGAAGAGCCCGGAGCAGCTTTTGGCAGCCGTGGAAGAAACGCCCCAGGCCCATGCCCTGTTGGAGCGCTTCGCCGCCATTGTGATGGGAAAGCTATAACCGGCTAACTCGCCCCGCTGTTCGCCGCAGTGTGTAGTGGAGAGAAAGCACCTTGCCCTTGTCGCCGGCCTTTCGGTCAGGGAGTCTGTTCCCCCCATTGTTGTAGCGCTTTTTTACGCCAGTTCCTTTTTGGGCCAGACTGTTTTTATAATAGCTGACCATTTTGGGGGGATATTATGGATATTGAAACGTTCGAATCAATCTCGCTCACTGTCTTGGTAGCTGGCTTAATCGGTTTTATGGCCTTTATCGTGTGGGATCTAGCTAAACGATCCAAGGCCGGCAAGTGGGGAGCATCGGTTCTTTTCTTTGCCCTGGGCCTCGGGGTTGTTGGCTTTATTATCAAAACCGTGTTGGTGGAAACCATTAGCGTTTGATCCCCGTCAGGGGTTGGACCGGGGCGGTTCAAGCAAGCCTGCGCCCGCCCCCGTGTCTGCTGTGACTCCAGTCTTTTTTACTTGCTCACCTTCTAGCGTATTGCAGTCTCGACAGGATAGAGCTCAGCAAGCTCGGCTCTTTCTTGTTTGACAGACTGCCGCTTCCCCGCCCGTATCCGCTCAACTTCCTCAATGACTTCCTTCGCCAGGCTCGGCGCCTGATTTTCCGGGCTGTAGCAGCGTGCTTCCTCGGTGCGGATGGCATCAGTGAGAGCTGGTGACTGGGCCAGCTCCATTAGCTCGGCCAAGGAATGGATCCGGTGCTGTGGCCAGAAACAGCGTCCCCAATGTAACAGGGCGGGGCGCACTTGGGGCCAGTCCTGATCGGCCACTGCCTTAAGTTGGGCGAAGGCCTGCTGTTCCCGATCCCCTGCCATAGATTTGGTGTCGGTCTTTGGTGGCCGGGGCGAGCGCCGCCAGGCGATCAGCAGGCCCAAGGTAGCCAGCCAGAGCACCAGCAGGGCCAGGCTGATCCAAGGCCAGGGCAGCCGGCTGTCAGCCGGGTCAGACAGGGTCGGAGAATGGGCCATCTGGTCTCCGGCCATCGGAGGCTCTTCAAGAGCCTGGGCCGGGCTGGCTCCCGGTGCGGGAGTCGTGCTGGAGGTGGAGCCGGGTGCACCTTTGATATGAAGGATGCGCGCCGGAACCACAGCCACACGCCATTCATTGTTGGTGGTGTCATACCAGGGCAGTTGAATTTCTGGCAGCTGCACTTCACCTCCTTGTACCGCGACGATGGCAGTGCGCTCCACACGGGTGCCGGTGACACCATTGGCGTGGGTTTCGCTATTGATCTGGGGTTGTTCCGGATATTGCTTAAGTTGCGGAACGTCCTGGCGGGGCAGGGGAGGCAACTGGGAGCCCTCAAGCCCCAGGGCCTTAATCGTCAAGGTGCGGGTGACGGAGTCGCCTACTTCCAGCTCGTCGGGGTTGCGGCTCCACTGTTCGTCCAGTACCAGGCTCATGGCCGGCAGCCAGGGCTTGCTGCCACTTTTCGCCAAGGGCGGTTTGACCTGGATGGAAATGGCTTCCGAACGGGCTTGCAGGTGTTGTCGGCTGCGCAGGCGGGAGTTATAGAAGCTGCCGCTGAAGCGTTGGGGTTCGATATCCAGGCTTCCGCTTTTCTGGGGAATAATGAGGTAGCTACGCTCGATAACCATATAGGTTGTTCCATCAACATTGCGGCTGTATTCCTGCTGCTTGTCGATCTGCTTGACGATCGCATCGGGTAGCTCCGGCGCGCTCAGATCTCCGCCCAGAATATCGTGCAGGTAATGGAGGCGCAGGGTGTAGATCAGTTGCTCCTGGACGAACACCTCATCCTTGCTGACCTGGGCTTCCAGAAAGACCGGTTCATGCTGGCGTGAGCCTGCTGGCGTTTCAGTGACCTGAATCTGGATACTCTCCGATTGGGCCTCCCGGAACTTGAGTGAGGGAATGGTCAGCGTACCGGTGCGCTTGGGCATCAGGGTCAGGTTCCAGGTAATGTTGGCCCGGTTCTGTCCGTTGATACTCTGGAAACTATAGCGCTGGCGCTGATCCACAATTTCGAAGTCTTCCTGCAACGGGTCCAGGTCAGGACTTGGCAGCCGGGGGTCCAACATGTTGAAACTAAAGCTCACGTCCATGGAGGCACTCAACGACAGTTGCAGTGATTCATTGGCGGAGATTTGGGTACGGTCCACGCTGGCAGTCAGGCTGTCGGCGACAGCTGACTGTAGCTCGGCGGCCAACAGCAAGCAGGCCAGGGATAGAAATCTTAAAACCTTATGTATTGTTACCATATGGGTTGATCCGTGGGTTGTCGTTCCTGATAGCCGCGTTCACGATATTGCAGTTCAAACTTGCGCTTGAGCAGCCCGCCGGGGTCATCGGGCACCCGCCTGAGCCATTGTTCGTTGGCTTGTTGTTGTTCCCGGTCGGTTGAGTCTTCAGCCAGGGTTTCCCGGGGTTGGGGCTGAGCTGACTCCTCCGGCGCTTCAGGCTGCATGCCTTGTTCAGGCTCGGGCTGCGAGCCCTGACCAGGCTGTTGCTCGGGCTGGGAGCTTTCCCGCTCATCCGGCAGGTCATCTTCCGGCCGCGTTGAAGAGCCGGGCTGGGATTGCTGGGAATCCTGTTGTTCTGATTGACTCTCGGAATCTTGTTGCTCTGATTGATCACCAGAGTTCGGGTCGCCTTGTTGCTGTTGCTGTTGCTGTTGCTGTTGCTGTTGCTGTTGCTGTTGCTGTTGCTGTTGCTGTTGCTGTTGCTGTTGCTGGAGAAAGCGCTCGATCAAGTCTTTGTTGTGGCGGGCTGCTTCATGATCTGGCTGTAACGCCAGGGCTTGCTCATAGGCGGCAATGGCCTGTTCATACTGCTGAGCCTGGGCAAGACTGTTGCCGAGGTTGTAGAAGCTATCCGGTGTTTGCTGTCCGGCAAACTCCTGGGCGGCGGCCTCGTAATTTCCGGCCCGATACAGAGCACTGCCTTTCCAGTCGGGCCGTTCAAAAAGGGTGGCCGCTTCATCAAACTGTCCGGACTGGTAGGCTTGCTGGCCC
>JAJUGC010000056.1 GCA_029268325.1 Gammaproteobacteria bacterium
CATCGAAAATGCCCTCAAGAAAGCGGGCATGATCCCCAAGGTCATCACCGACCCCATGCAGGTGCTCATTGCCCTGGAGCAGTTCTCGCCGGAAATCATCATTATGGATATGTACATGCCGGGCTGCACTGGCATGGAGTTGGCCAAGGTGATCCGCCAGCAGGACAAGTTTGTCAGCGTGCCGATCATCTACCTGTCGGCCGAGGATGATATCAACAAGCAGCTACATGCCATGAGCCTGGGAGGCGACGACTTCCTCACCAAGCCCATCAACCCTCGCCACCTGGTAGCCACCATCCACAACCGGGGACGCCGGGCCCGGTCCCTGCTGGCCCTGATGATCCGCGACAGCCTGACAGGCCTGTATAACCACACCCATACCCTGTACCTGCTGGAAACGGAAATCCTCAAGGCCCAGAAGAGCGGCAATCCGCTCACCTTTGTCATGATGGATATCGACAACTTCAAGAAGATCAACGACACCTACGGCCACGCCATTGGCGACCGGGTACTCAAAAGCCTCGCCCTGTTCCTCAAGCAGCGCTTGCGCAAGACCGACCACATCGGGCGCTATGGGGGCGAAGAGTTCGCCATTGTGCTGCCCAACACCACGGAGTCTGACGCCAAACAGATGCTCAACGACATCCGGGAACGGTTCAGCGACCTGCGCCAGCCGGCTGGCGACCAGGAGTTTCGCGTCACTTTCAGCTGCGGCGTGGCCCAATCCCGGGGGGAGTCGGCCCAGGCCCTCTCGGAACGGGCCGACCGGGCTCTTTATGAAGCCAAGCATGCTGGCCGCAACTGTGTCCGCGTCAACCGTGACAACCCGGTCCCCGAAGGCTGATTGCCCGCCGCCACTCCATCCACTCTCTCGGAATCAGGGACGGTTCCGACAAGATTTACAGCGCCCCCTTGCCTATTATTTGTTGAATCTTGCTGGCGAAAGCGGCAAACTTCGTGAATTTTCGCGACTTCTACCAGTACAGATCAGCCTTGATCATGACGTCAGGGCTGACTGGGGCAACGGGAGTCAGCGCAGAGCCAGAAACCTCTGGTCCGGCCTGATAATCGAACAATTTGGATTCAACCCATGGCAACCATTCTCGTTTTACATGGCCCGAACCTGAACATGCTGGGCTCGCGGGAGCCTGCCCACTATGGCCGGGACACCCTGAACGATATCAACCGGAGACTGAGCCAGCAGGCCAGTGCCGGAGGGCATCAGCTGCTGGCGCTGCAAAGCAATGCAGAGCATGAGCTGATCGACCGCATTCATGCCGCCGGGCGGGAGTCCGTGGACTTTATCATCATCAACCCCGCGGCCTTTACCCATACCTCCGTGGCGTTGCGCGATGCCCTGCTGGCAGTGGGTACGCCCTTTATCGAAGTGCACCTTTCCAACGTCCATGCCCGTGAGCCCTTTCGCCACCATTCTTATTTTTCAGATATTGCCGTTGGCGTGATCTGTGGCCTGGGAGCCCAGGGCTACGAACTGGCCCTGCAAGCGGCAGTGGCCTATCTGGAAAAAACAAACGCGTCTAGAAAATCATAGAGAACCACTATGGATATCCGTAAAGTCAAAAAACTAATTGAGCTGATCGAAGAGTCCGACATCGAGGAAATCGAAATTAAGGAAGGTGACGATTCTGTTCGCATCAGCCGTCGCCGGCCTCAAGCTGCCGTGGCCACCACCATGGCCCCCATGGAGCAGATGGCGCCCGCCACTCCGGCAGCCGAGCCCGCAGCCTCTGCGCCCCAGTCCAGCGAAACAGGCCTGACCGGACATGTGGTTCGCTCGCCCATGGTGGGAACCTTCTACCGGGCCCCCACTCCCAACAGCCCGCCCTTTGTGGAGCCTGGCCAGCGCGTCAAGGTGGGAGACGTCCTCTGCATTGTGGAAGCCATGAAAATGATGAACCAGATCGAGGCCGACAAGGCCGGCGTCATTGAAGCGATCCTGGTGGAAAACGGCCAGCCCGTGGAATTCGATCAACCTCTTTTCACGATCGTTTAACGGTCAGGTTCGACATGCTTGATAAGGTTCTTATTGCAAACCGGGGCGAAATCGCGCTCCGTATCCTCCGTTCCTGCAAAGAGCTGGGGATCAAAACGGTGGCGGTCCATTCCTCAGCTGATCGTGACCTGATGCACGTGCGCCTGGCGGATGAGTCGGTCTGCATCGGACCGAGCAACCCCCAGGACAGCTACCTCAACATTCCCGCTATCATCAGTGCGGCCGAGGTCACCGATACCGTTGCCATTCACCCCGGCTATGGATTTCTGGCAGAAAATGCCGACTTCGCCGAGCAGGTGGAAAAAAGCGGCTTCATCTTCATCGGCCCCACCCCGGAGGTGATCCGCCTGATGGGCAACAAGGTCTCCGCCCTGCAGGCCATGCGCAAGGCCGGTGTTCCCACGGTGCCCGGCTCCGATGGGCCGGTCGGCCAGGATCCGCAGGAAACCCTGCGCATCGCCCAGCAAATCGGCTACCCGGTCATTATCAAAGCCGCCGCCGGTGGCGGTGGCCGTGGCATGCAAGTGGTCCATACGGAAGCGGCCCTGCTGAACGCCATCCACATTACCCAGGCGGAAGCCAAAGCCGCCTTCGGTGACGACACCGTGTACCTGGAGAAATTCCTGGACCGGCCCCGCCACGTGGAAATCCAGGTGCTTGCCGACGGCCAGGGCAATGCGATCCACCTGGGTGACCGGGACTGCTCCATGCAGCGCCGCCACCAGAAAGTTCTGGAAGAGGCCCCGGCCCCGGACATCGACCCGGAAGCCCGCCGCTTCGTCTACGAGGCCTGTATCAAGGCCTGTCTGGACATCGGCTATCGGGGCGCCGGTACTTTTGAATTCCTCTACCAAGACGGGCAGTTCTATTTCATCGAGATGAACACCCGGGTACAGGTGGAGCACCCGGTGACCGAAATGATCACCGGCATCGATATCGTCAAGCAGCAACTGCGCATCGCCGCCGGCCTTCCCCTGGCGATCCAGCAGAAAGACGTGGTGTTCCGGGGCCATGCCGTGGAGTGCCGGATCAATGCGGAAGATCCCCGCAGCTTCACCCCGAGCCCCGGTGAGGTGACCTATTTCCATCCCCCCGGAGGTAACGGCATTCGCGTGGACTCCCACCTGTATACAGGCTACCGGGTTCCGCCATTTTATGACTCCCTGGTGGGCAAGATCATCAGCTATGGCTCATCGCGGGAAACCGCCTTCAACCGGATGAAAGTGGCTCTCGACGAAATGGTGGTGGAAGGCATCAAGACCAATATCCCGCTGCATCGTCGACTGGTTCGCGATGGCGGCTTGCGCCGTATGGAGTTCAACATCCACTACCTGGAACAACTGCTGAGCGACCACTGACATGCCTTGGATTCAGATCAAGATTGACGCTCACAGCGACCAGGTTGGCCAGTGTGAGGATTGGCTCCTGGAAGCCGGCGCCGAAGTGGTCACGCTGGAAGACGGGGCGGACCAGCCCCTGTTCGAACCACCCCCTGGCGCGACGCCCCTGTGGGACCACACCCGGGTGGTGGGCCTGTTTCAGGCCGGCATCGACAGCGAGGCCACAATCGCCTGGCTGAAGGAACAGGCTGAGCCTGAAACCCTGGATGTCCGCGCCGAGCTGCTGGAAGACAAGGACTGGGAGCGGGAATGGATGAAGAACTTCCATCCGATCCAGTGTGGCCAGCGCTTGTGGATCTGCCCCAGCTGGCGGGAACCGCCGGAACCGGATGCGGTCAACCTCAAGCTCGACCCCGGCCTGGCCTTCGGCACCGGCACCCATCCGACAACCGCCCTGTGCCTGCAGTGGCTGGATAGCCAGGATCTGGAAGGCAAGCAGGTCATCGACTACGGCTGCGGCTCGGGCATTCTGGGCATTGCCGCCCTGTTGCTGGGCGCTCGGGAAGTGGTGGCCGTGGACAACGATCCCCAGGCCCTGACGGCCACCCGTGACAATGCCCAACGCAACGATGTGAACGACCGCATCATCACTGTGCTGCCCGAACAGGTGCCCGAAGCCCAGGCGGATATCATGGTCGCCAATATCCTGGCCCAGCCGTTGCTGCAACTGGCCCCGAGGCTGGCGCAACTGACTCGTCCCGGCGGTCTGATCGCCCTGTCAGGCATTTTGCAGGAACAGGCTGGCCAGATCGTAGAATGCTACCAGCAGTGGTTCGAGATCGACGAGATCCAGCAACAAGAGGATTGGGTGCGGGTCAGCGGCCGGCGCAAAGCCTCCTGAGTGACCAGTCAAGGAGGTTTAGCGTACTGACGCCAACCTCCGACGCCTACTACGGTTGCAGAAAACCGGCTACACTTAAAACCGTTTGGCTGGGTGTGTGAGCGCTGGCAGATTCGGGACGAGCCAAGCTCCCCTTGAAAGGCGTTCACGGCCAGGGCCAGAGTAGCCGGGACAGGTTTGGACCGGCCGGGCCATCACCACCGATCTTTAGTACAGCATCAGGAGTTCCACCTTGCTCACGCGCTGTCCCCATTGCGACGCCACCTTTCGAGTCACCGAGGCACATCTGAACGCGGCCAAGGGAAAAGTCCGCTGCGGTGCCTGCTTGAAAGTGTTCAATGCCCTCGAACACCTGAGTACCACTACCAGCGAAGCCGCCCAGCGCCCTGCTCCGGCTCCTGACGCGGCCACCCAGCCGCCTTCCGCTAACCGACCGGCCCCTTCGCCCCGGGCAGAGCCCAGCGCTGCGGCCTCCTCCCTGGCGGCCCCGTCTACAGCACCAGCGTCCAAGCCGGTAACCAGCGAGGCCGTGACCACGACCCAAGCCTCTGCTGCCACAACCTTCCAGCCACAGCCCGACACCAGTCCACAGCCGGACGAGGCACAGTCGCTTCAGAGCCATCCGACTGAAACAGCGGAGGCGGAACTGCTTGCGGAACTGGAAGCCGCCCTGCGAGAGCATCCGGAAGCGGATCCTGCAGAGGAAGAACTCGCCCAGGACTACCAGGACTTCAGCCTCGACAGCCTGTTGGAAGAAGATGAGGAATTGAAAAAGGCTCTGGGGGTTTTCAGCCTGGATCAAGAGCTGCAAGCCTATAAGGAGATGGATGAGCAAGCTTTGGCCGAGGCCGAAGCAGAACTGGACGCCATCCTCGCCCAAGCCGAAGCCGACGAACAGGCCGCTTTGGCACAAGCCGACCAGCAAGACGAGGCGCCATCCCCCTATCTCGATTTCCCGTCTTCCAGCCCGGAGCCGGCCTCCCTCCCAGAGGAGCCGTCCACTCTGCAAGATGACGAGGAGTTCCTGTTCCAGGACAACCCGGAAGAAGATAAAGAAGAAGGCTACTACACCGGCAGCCTGATTTCCGATGACGAGCTCAGCGACAGCTTCAAGGAACTGGACAAGCCCACCCATGGCCCCTCCCAGTTCCAAGACCTGGACGATGAAGAAGCCCTCCAGTCCGATGAAAGCTGGGCCGAGGAGATGCTGGACGAACTGGAAGCCAACAAGGCCGAAACCGAACTCCAGATCGCTTCCGAACCTGAGCCCAGCCCGAGCCCTACAGCCCCAAGCCAGCCCGAGCCCGCCCCCGAGCCGGCTCCGGAGCCGCTTTATGCCAGCGCGACCACCTATGACCGCCTCAGTCCGGAACCCATTGCCTTAAGCGAAAGCGAACCCCAGGGCCGGCCGCTCCGCACCCTGGGCTGGCTGCTGGTCAATGCCCTGCTGCTGGTCGTTCTGCTGGGCCAATTGGCCTGGTTCCATCAGGACAAGCTGCTACAACACGAACAGTTGCGCTCAATATATGAGACCGTCTGTGACCGGATCGGCTGTGAGCTGCCACTGCAACAGGATATGGGCAAGATCAAGAGCCGCTACCTGTCGGTGCTGCCCCATCCCAGCAACCCCAATGCCCTGGTGCTCAATATTCTCATGGTCAACGAGGCACCTTTTGCCCAGCCGCTGCCCCACATCTCGTTCCGGTTCTTCGACCTGAACGGCCAAGTCATCGCCCAGCGTATCTTTACGCCAGCGGAATACCTCCAGGGCGAGGCCCGGGGTCTACAGCAGTTTCCGGCAAACAACTCGGTGCAGATTTCCCTGGAGATCCTGAAACCCGGCCTCGACCATGACAATTACCAGGTCCAGTATCTCCCCGCTCCTCGACAACGCTGATCCTGCCTTTGCCCACCTCCCTTCGGTTTGGTTTCCGGATCGAAGGGAGGACATCAAAAAAGAACAAAAAACATGCAGTTTTTGAAATTTTCAAGTCTTTATCCGCCCTGCCCAACTGGGTATCATAAGCCCCCCTATTCATAGGGCCCCCTGACAGGCTGTTCCTAACTCCACTTTCACCCCCGGGTTGAGAGGGATCGGACAGGCGATGGCCTTAAAGATGAAACACCTGCACAGCCCGAAGGCCCCTTCGCAGCCGCAAGGGTGCTGAAAGTGAGCCTGGGTTGTGCGCAATACGGTACTGACAGGTTTTTAGATGGTGCAGATAGGTCCTTACACCCTGGAAAGCTGTCTGATTCTGGCCCCCATGGCCGGCGTCACAGACCTCCCGTTTCGACGCCTGTGCCGACAGATGGGAGCTGGGCTTGCGGTATCGGAAATGGTGATTTCAGACCACCGCCTCTGGCATACCCGCAAATCCAGGTTGCGCCTGGATCACCGGGGGGAGCAGGAACCCCGCTCCGTGCAGATTGCAGGCGGCGAGCCCCTGATGATGGCGGAAGCTGCGCGCCTGAACGAAGCCCGAGGCGCGCAGATTATCGACATCAATATGGGCTGCCCGGCCAAGAAAGTCTGCAACAAGGCCGCGGGATCCGCCCTACTGAAAGATGAAAAGCTGGTTGCAGATATCCTCCATGCCGTCGTCAACGCGGTGAAGGTTCCTGTTACCTTGAAAATACGTACTGGCTGGAGCCCGGAGCAGCGTAACGGTGTGCAAATCGCACGCATCGCCGAAGACGCCGGCATTCAGGCTCTGGCTGTGCATGGCCGCACCCGCGCCTGCGGTTACAAGGGCGCGGCGGAGTACGACACCATTGCCGCCATAAAACAGGCGGTGCGGATTCCGGTCTTTGCTAACGGCGATATCGACTCGCCCCACAAAGCAAAGCAGGTTCTGCAACACACGGGGGCGGACGGACTGTTGATCGGTCGCGCTGCCCAAGGAAAACCCTGGATATTTCGGGAAATCCACCATTACCTCACCCATGGTGAGACGCTCAAGCCACCAACGACTGCGGAGATCCGTGACATCCTGCTAGCCCACATTCGGGAATTGCATGAATTTTACGGGGACTTTATGGGCCCGCGCATCGCACGCAAGCATGTCGCCTGGTACTTGAACGCCCACCCGGGAGGGGAAGAGTTTAAACGTGACTTTAATCAGCTCGAGGATCCGGCCCGTCAGGTCGAGGCGCTGGCCAACCACTTCGAGCACCTGATCAATGTAGAGGAATTCGCCGCATGACCACTGAATCCGTTGTAGCCGCTCAAATCGCTCCTGAGAATTCCCATACTCTCACTGTCGACAAGGGCACCAGCCAGGCCAGAACACTGCGCGACAGCGTAGAAAACAGCCTGCAGAACTATTTTGCCCAACTGGACGGCGCACCGGTCACGGACGTGTACCAAATGGTTCTTTCTGAAGTCGAAGCGCCCCTGCTGGAGCAGGTCATGCGCTACACCCGCAACAACCAGACCAAAGCCTCCACCATGCTGGGCCTGAACCGGGGCACCCTGCGCAAGAAGCTGAAACAGTATGGTTTGCTATAAGGCCTGTTCGCATTAAATTAGCTCAATATTGACCAGTGCGGGAGCCCAGGCTCCCGTCTTCATTTTTCAACCTTGTGGTATCCGCAATCATGGCAGACACTCAATCGGCTATCGTCATCAAGCGCGCCCTAATCAGCGTATCGGACAAAACCGGCGTGGTGGACTTCGCACGCGCCCTGCAAGACTTCCAGGTGGAAATCCTCTCCACAGGCGGCACCTACAAGCTGCTCAAGGACAACGGCATCCCCGTGACGGAAGTGGCTGACTACACGGGCTTCCCGGAGATGATGGATGGTCGGGTGAAGACGCTGCACCCCAAGATCCACGGTGGCATCCTGGGCCGGCGCGGCACCGACGACGCGGTCATGCAGCAGCACGGCATCAACCCCATCGACCTGGTGGTGGTCAACCTCTACCCCTTCGAGCAGACCGTGGCCAACCCCGACTGCGACCTGCCAACGGCCATTGAGAACATCGACATCGGCGGCCCCACCATGGTGCGCTCCGCCGCCAAGAACCACAAGGACGTCGCCATTGTGGTCAACGCCTCGGACTACGATTCCGTCATCGCCGAGATGCGGGAGCACAACGGCGCCCTGACCTTCGACACCCGCTTCGACCTGGCGGTGAAGGCCTTCGAACATACCGCTTCCTACGACAGCGCCATTGCCAACTATCTGGGTCTGCGCGTGGAAGGTGGTAACGACCAGTTCCCACGCACCTTCAACCTGAACCTGGTGAAGGCCCAGGATATGCGCTACGGCGAAAACCCCCACCAGAAAGCCGCTTTCTATGTGGAGCGCAATCCCCAGGAGGCCTCCGTCGCCACGGCCCAGCAACTGCAGGGCAAGGAACTTTCCTTCAATAACGTGGCCGACACCGATGCCGCCCTGGAATGCGTCAAGCCCTTCGCCGATCCCGCCTGTGTGATCGTCAAGCACGCCAACCCCTGCGGTGTGGCAATCGGCACGGATATCCTGCAGGCCTATGAGCTGGCTTTTTCCACCGATCCGACCTCGGCTTTCGGCGGCATCATCGCCTTCAACCGGGAACTGGACGCCGCCACCGCCAAGGCCATTATTGACCGTCAGTTCGTGGAAGTAATCATCGCTCCCAGCGTGTCCGAAGACGCCCGCAATATCGTTGCCACCAAGCCCAATGTACGCCTGCTGGCCTGTGGCGACATCTCTGGGGACCGGGTACCCGGCTTCGACTTCAAACGGGTCAACGGCGGGCTGCTGGTGCAAGAGCGGGATCTGGGCATGGTGGACATGTCCGAGTTGAAGATGGTGACCGAACGCGCGCCCACCGAACAGGAACTGGCTGACCTGTTGTTTGCCTGGGAAGTGGCCAAGTATGTGAAGTCCAACGCCATCGTCTATGCCAAGAACGGCCGTACCATCGGCATTGGTGCCGGCCAGATGAGCCGGGTCTACAGCGCCAAAATCGCCGGCATCAAGGCTGAAGACGAAGGCCTGGAAGTGCCGGGTTCAGTGATGGCGTCTGACGCGTTCTTCCCGTTCCGCGACGGTATCGACGCGGCGGCCAAGGCCG
>JAJUGC010000057.1 GCA_029268325.1 Gammaproteobacteria bacterium
GCGCCATGAATAAATGGACTGGTCATCATCCCCCACCACCGTCATGGGAACCCGGTTGCTCGACAGGACCCGCAGCCAGGCATACTGGATTGCGTTGGTGTCTTGGAACTCATCCACCAGAATATGTCGAAAGCGGCGCTGGTAGTGGTCCAGAATTTCCGGTTTGTTGAGCCACAGCTCGTGGGCCCGCAACAGGATCTCGCCAAAGTCCACCAGTCCGGCCCGCTCACAGTAGGCCTCATATTCCTGATAGATCCGGCGCATGGTCTTGTGGTAAAGATCGCCATGCTCGTCCAGATGGCGGGCCCGCAGCCCTTCATCCTTCTGGCTATTGATAAAGTACTGGGCCTGGCGGCTGGGCCATTTGGTTTCATCCAGGTACAGGGCCGCCATGACCCGCTTAATGATTCGCAACTGATCGTCAGAGTCGATCACCTGGAAGTTTTCAGGCAGCCCGGCTTCGCGCCAGTGGGCCCGCAGCAGCCGGTGCGCCAGGGAGTGGAAGGTGCCCACCCACATGCCCGCGGTGGAAATCCCCAACAGCTGCTCAATGCGCCCGCGCATTTCCTTGGCGGCCTTATTGGTAAAGGTCACCGCCAGGATACTGTGGCTGCTGAGCTGTTCCACTTGGAGCAGCCAGGCAATCCGGTGCACCAGCACCCGGGTTTTACCACTGCCGGCGCCGGCCAGAACCAACAGATTGGACGCAGGTGCCGCGACGGCCTCGCGCTGGGCATCGTTCAGGCCCTCAAGGATGGTTGATACATCCATTGGGAAGGAATCTCCAGACTCAAACAAAGGCCACTATTGAATCACAAAAGCGGCAACAGCGCACAAAAAGCCCTCTCCGCCTGGTGCCCGACCAGCGGAGCGGACCTCTTGGGAACATCCAAAGTCCGCATATCGATACCGGGTTTCGCACTGTGCGCCACTACCCAAAATGGGGTCCCACTGAACCCGAAACAGGCCTCCACGGACAATAATCATTGAGACAGTCCCCCCCATCAGGTTTAATAGGCGGCAAACTTATCTCACCGGCAAGGCAGTGAAGCCAGGTATCTGTCGTTATTATGCAAGTAGTTAGCAAGGACCAGCTCAGCCAAACCCTGCAAGACCAGATGGCGCTTGATACGAGTTCGGCAGAACTCGACTTCTTCTTCAAGTTGGCGCGTCCACAGACCACTGAGGTCTTGCTCGAGCAGTACCACCTTCTTTATCGCCAGACCCCCTTATGGCTGCTACTCTCGCAGATCCTGGCCATTGTCGCCTGCATCTTTTTCTGGCCCCAGGCGCCAGCCCCGCTACTGACCTGGCTCTGCTCCCTGAGCCTATTCACTTTACTGCCGGGTGTGCTGCTCTACCGCTTCCGAAAGCATCGTCCCAGCCTGTCCCCTGTGCGCAGGGGGTTGTTTCTCGGTGGCCTTGCCATCATTGGCCTGCACTGGGGCACTGTCTTGTTCTGGCTGCCCTTGGAAGCCCGCAGTACCCTGAGCCTCAGCCTGATCCTGATGGCCCTGCTGGTGCTTGCCTTACCCCTGTTGCGCCAATCCCTTGGTGCCATGCTGATCCTGCCCCTGACCATGCTGCTCCCTTCCCAGTTCCTGATCCTGCAGATCCCGGAACTGCACTGGGCAATCTTGCCCTTGGTCCTGGCCACCGCCGCAGTGCTGTTCAGCGGACGCTGGGAAAACCGGGAAAACCGGAAGATTCTGGCGCACCGGCTAGAGTACAGCGCCCTGGTCCACTACCTGTCGGTGGCCCGCCAACAGGCCGAGGAACTGAATCGCCAGCTGGAAAAGGAAATCCACCAACGGGAACTGGCCGAGCAGCAACTTCAGGAAAACCAGCGGGATCTGGAGCAAAAGGTGCTAGATCGCACCCGCATGCTCGCTGAAGCCAACGAACAACTTAACCAGCAAGTCGAGCTGCGCAAGAGCATCAGTGCGGCCCTGGTCAAAAGCCAGACCCGCCTGTCCCAGGCGATTGAAGCCAGCCAATTGGCGCTGTGGGACTGGGATCTCGCCACCGGCAACGTCTACCAGTCCAGTTTCAACGAGGTTTTCGGGCCCAAGGAGCTGACCTCCGAGGAGTTTATGGAAAACATGCGCCAGCGCTTGCATGAAGACGACTACCAGCGGGTCCGCGAGGAACTGGCCGGCTACCTGCGCGGCCAGCGGGAACGCTATAAGGTCCAGTATCGGGTACGGACCACCGATGGCCAGTGGATGTGGGTAGAGGACTGTGGTAAGGCCGTGCAGTTCAACCTGGACGGCAGCATCCGCCGGATGCTGGGAACCCGGCGGGATATCAGCCACGAAAAGCGTTCGGAAGAGCAGCTGCGCATGGTCAAGTCGGTGTTCGACAACACCTCCGAAGGGGTTTTCGTGCTGGATACGGAGTTCCACTTTGCCATGGTGAACCCCGCCTATACCCAGATTACCGGCTACCAGCCGGACGAAATTATTGGCCGCTCCTTAATGGAGGTGAGCCAGATGCCCAACAAGGAGGAGATCCTGGAGCAGGCCCGCACCCTCCTGACGCATACCGGAGCCTTCCGTACGGAATGGCTGGATGTGCGCAAAAACGGCGAGCAGTTTCCCGGCCACCTCCATATCAACGCCATCCGCAATAGTGCCGGTGAGATCACCCATTATGCCGGGCTGCTGTCCGACCTCACCGAACTCAAACTGGCCGACGAACGCCTCAAATACCTGCAAAACTACGACAGCCTTACCGGGCTGGCCAATCGCACCCTGTTTCTCAGCCGCCTCCATGATGCCTTGCACCAGAGCCGCACAGGGAAAGCGGAATACGCCGTCCTCAACATCAATATCGACCGTTTCCGCCAGCTCAACGAAAGCCTGGGACATGATATCGGCGATGCATTCCTGCTCCAGACCGCCCAGCGCCTGACCTGCCTCCTGCCCCAGGCCAATACCCTGGCCCGACTCGGCACTGACGAATTCTGCGTACTGCTGGAGATCGGCAACCGGGTCCAGGTCGCCCGCCTGGCCGAACAGATCCTGGAGAGCCTCAGTGCGCCACAATTTATTGAGCACCACGAAGTCCTGATGACCGCCAGTATCGGCATTACCCTGCTGCCCAGCACCGCCCGAGAGATGCCCGCGGTGCTGCAACAGGCCAACGTCGCCGTCCGTCATGCCAAATACCTGGGGGGCAATAAGTACCAGTTCTACAGCCGCTCCCTAAAAGCCCTGTCCATGCAGCAACTGACCTTGGAAACCGAGCTGCGCAAGGCGCTACAGTCCAATGCCCTGGAAGTTTACTATCAGCCCAAGCTGCAACTGGCCAATAATCGTATCGAAAGCGTCGAAGCCCTGGTGCGCTGGCACCACCCAACCCGGGGCCTGATTCCTCCTGCCGAGTTTGTGCCGCTGGCCGAAGAGAGCGGGTTGATTGCCGAGGTGGGCGCCCAGGTGCTCCACACCGCCTGTCGCCAAGCCCGAGCCTGGCTGGATGAGGGACTCGGCCGGATTCGGGTAGCGGTGAACCTGTCCGCCCACCAGCTACGCCAGAACAGCCTGGTTACCGATATCTGCGCCGCCCTGGAGCAAACCGGCCTGGATCCCCGCCAACTGGACCTGGAACTGACCGAGAGCGCCCTGATGGAAAACCTGTCCCGCTCGCTTTCCATTCTCCACAAGCTGCGCGCCAAGGGCATTCGGGTCACCATTGATGACTTCGGTACCGGCTACTCCTCGCTGAGCTATCTGAAGCAGTTGCCGATTGATGCGATCAAGCTCGACCGGATCTTCATCCGCGACCTGGTGAAAAAGACCGAAGATGCCGCCATCACCAATGCCATCATCATGCTGGGTCAAAGCCTGGAAATGGAGGTGACCGCCGAAGGCATTGAGTCCCAGCAACAGCTGGATTTCCTGAAGGCCCAGGGTTGCGACGCCGTGCAAGGCTTCTTTGTGGCTCCCGCCCTGGCCACCCAGGAGATGAGCGCTCTACTGCGCCAACAATTACAAGGGGCAGCCCCCACCCATCATTCCCGACGCCGCAGGGCCAGGGCCTAATAGGTTATGGGGCTCTTTATGGGCCGCTTGGCAGGTCAGGCTAGGCCCGTCTCCTTGCTTGATTTATAGTACCTAGCCAGGGCTTTACAGGTATCCGGCTGTGAACAACGTACTCATCCTGCACCAACTCCAACAGTTCAAAAGTGAGCTGCGCAAGTCCGAGCAGAAGGTTGCCGAGTATGTACTTGCAAACCCACAGGACGTGATCCACATGCGGATTGTCGATCTGGCGACGGAGTCCAACGTCAGCGAGCCCACCATCGTCCGTTTTTGCCGCGCCATCGGCTTCGACAGTTTCCAGGGTTTCAAGCTGAAGCTCGCCCAGCAACTGGTCTCCGAACGTAGCTCGATGCCCTTCCCGGTCAAAAGCGGCGACACCATCGAAGCCATGGCCCTCAAGATCCTGAACGCCACCACCAACAGCTTCACCTTTCTCAAACACAGCCTGGACTGGGCAAGCCTGGAGCGGGCCATCGACCGTCTGACCCAAAGCCGGCGGATCGACTTCTTCGGCTTCGGTGCGTCCGGAATTGTGGCCCAGGATGCCCAGCAGAAGTTCTTCCGCCTCCACGCCCTCACCCATAGCTATCAGGATCCTGACCTGCAGGCGATGGCAGCGGCAACCCTCAGCCCCCAGGATACGGTGGTAGCCATTTCCAACAGCGGAAGCAACCAGGCCCTGCTCCAGAGCCTGAAGGCGGTCAAAGCCTCTGGTGCGACACTGATCGCCCTATGTCCGGGCGCCACGCCCATGGCGGAACTGGCAGACATTACCCTGGCCGTGAAGGTGAGCGAAGAGACGGACACCTTCACCCCCATGGTCTCCCGCCTCAACCACCTCATCCTTCTGGATATCCTGGCGACTGGCGTGTTCTTGCGCCTGGACCCTGAACGGAGGGAACAGCTCAAACAAAACGCGGCCAAGTCACAGCAACCCTCTCGTTCCATCTAAGGGCGGGCCACTGCCAAATCCGGGCGCAACGCTCAACTTCAAAGTGGTGGTTTTCTGTCCTGCTTCACAGAAATATCAGACAGAAGTCATAGAATCGTCATCTGAGCCGATTAGCCTTCACCTTCAAAGCCGGTTTCCTGGCGTCCCATCTAGGGGAAGTTGTCGTCTGCTGTAATCGATGTCCGGCTTGCTATCGCCAACTTTGTCCCTGGCCCATGCCGGCGATACCTGCCCCGTATGGACTGGCGGACTGATCAACCAGGAGAGCGATCATGCTGAATCATAATAATCATACAAACGCTGTTGCTTCCGGCTTCCTTGAACTGAACGATACTCCCCCCCTCGACAAGAAAACCCGCGAACGTCTGGCGGCACGCCGTAAAATGGCAGCACGCCGTGCCATTGAACGCCACTTCGAACGCCGTGAAATCGAGATGCACGCCAAGGAGTACTGGTTCGACGGCTAACGCCGCCCCAGGCTTTCACCGATCAGGTCCGACGCCTCATCTGGGGCCGGCCTCCCAGCGCAACGGCAATCGTGCAGCAGTGGTAACGCCAGTACCCCAACCAATGCATTTCTTGACCCCAGGGGCAGACCTCAGTGTCTGCCCCCGAGAGCCCCACCAACCTCTACTAGTACCACTTGGCGCCCAAGAGGCACCACTTTGGGTAGGCGCTTGACTGGCAAGGCCCCCCCCTTAAAGCTCTTTGCGGGCGGCGACCAAGGGGCGAGGAGTGGAAGGGCGAGTCCAGATATAGATCAACACACACACAATGCTCAGCCCCATCAGGCTCTTGCCCAATACCGGAATGGACATGAACAGCATCGGGTAGCTAATCAGGAGCAGCATCATGGTGGTGGACAGGCACTTGGCCCGAAACGGAATCACCCCATGTTCCTCCCAATCCCGAATCAAGGGGCCGAACAGTCGCTGCGACAACAGCCACTGATGGACTCGCCGGGAACTGCGGGAAAAACAGAAGGCGGCGAGAATCAGAAAGGGGGTGGTGGGTAAAATGGGCAAGAACACGCCAATGGCGCCCAAGATTACGCAGAGCCAACCGCCAATCAAATACAGGATGCGGGTCACTGACGTCATTGTTCTTGCCTCACAGATGCAAGCCCATTGCAGTCATAAGGTGCCCTAACCCAGCGGCTTGCATGCGCAGCCCTCCGTCATAAAGCCGAGAAACCGGGGCACTTTAGGTAAGTAATACTGGGACACCTGTTCGAACACAAGACCACTTGCAGCGACCAGCTCTTTCGTCGGTCGGATCAGTTGGCAACCACCGCCACAGGCCTGCTGCACCCCATTCAAACGATGCTGCCAGCGCTGAACCTTGGGATCCGGACTGGCGCCATGCTCCAGCAGCAATAGCCGTCCGCCCGGCTTCAGCACCCGATACACTTCACCCAAGACCTGTTGGGGATCCTGGACGCTACACAGGGTCAGGGTGCAAACCAGGGTGTCAAAGCTGTTATCAGCAAAGGGCAAGCTCTCCCCCGCCAGTTGATGGAAATGCACCTTGCGCCCGGACTGGGCGATCCGCCGGCTGACCCGCTTCGCCAGCAGGCTTTCCGGATCCAGGGTCTCCAGCTCCCGCACCTGGTCCGGATAGTAGGCCAGGTTCACACCGGTTCCGAAGCCGATTTCCAGTACGCGCCCCTGGGCCCGGGCCAGTACCCGTTGGCGGGGCGCCTTCAGCACCGGCTGTTGCATGGCCCAGTCCAGTACGTAGGGAAACAGGTAATGGCGATAGAAATTCATGGAGTTCCTCTGTCAGTCAAAACTTGTGGTGTTGGCCACACCGTCCCTTGAGCTGCAGGTTAAACCCTGGTCGCCGATTAAACAGCCCTGCCGGCCCGGGCAATGCTCTTAACACCAAGGGCTGTCACGACTTGGGCGCACGCCGTCGCAGCCGCTCCGAACGCCAGTGATGCACCAGCCAGGCCAGCAGCCCCAGCCCAGCAATGGCTGTGAAGATCCAGATCTCGTAGTCTTGGATCTCTTCAATGACCACCGAGACGGACTTGCCGAACACATAGCCCAACACGCCCACCACATGGGCCCAGATCAGCCCGCCAATCCCATCCAGAATGGCAAAGCGCAGCGGACTGAAGCCGCTGCTGCCGATCACAAAGGGCGTGACACTGCGAATCCCATAGAGAAAGCGAAAGCCCAGCACCAAGGGGATCTGGTGGCGTTGCAACAACCAACGGGCCCGCTCTGCCCGCACCTGCCAATGGGGGCGCCGGGCGATAAAATCCTGCCCCTTGATTCGTCCCAGATAAAAAAAGAACTGGTCGCCCAAAAAGGTTCCCGTGAAAGCCACAACAATCACCCAGTAAAGCTCCAGGTATCCACGGTTGGCCAGAAATCCCGCCAGCACCAAGACGGCCTCGCCTTCCAGGAACGTGCCCACCAGCAGTGCCCAATATCCGTATTGGGTAATCAAATCTTCCAGAACTATGATCCTTTTTTGGTGATAATGTTGTTTGGCCTGCTGCCTGCAGCGCAGATACGGGGCAGCAACCCTTGAGACTACTCTACGACTGATCCAGGCTTTCTCACAAGGAGACTTTTCATGCGTCGAACCCTGCGTCTTGCTCTGCCCCTGGCGTTTTTGGGACTGGCGGCTTGCGCCCAACAGTCCACCTTGCCTGATGCCACAGCCATCACCCCGGAGTTCCTGGTCGGCACCCAATGGGAGGTATCAGAACTCTATGGCCAGCCAGTCCCTGGACGCGCTCCAACCATCGCCTTTAGCGATGACAACCGCAGCCATGGCTATGCGGGCTGCAACCAATTCTTTGGCCACTACCAACTTCAGGGGGATGCCTTCAGCATCGACCGGATCGGCTCAACCCGCAAGCTTTGCGAGGAGGAGCGCAACCAAATCGAACAACGCTACTTGCGCGGCCTGAAAACGGTTCGCCAGGCAATCCGCCAGGACCTGGATCTGATCCTGCTGGATGAGGCCCAACAGGTCGTGGTCCACTTCCGTCCCCTCACTGAGGCGCCTGTTCTATAAAATAGACAAACCAGGTGGGAGTACAGCTATGCGGGTAGAAATAGGCGGTTTCTTCGGATTGCTGTTGCTGATCGTAGACATCTGGGCCATTGTCAACGTGGCAGGCAGTGATAGCAGCAACACCAAGAAAGTTATCTGGATCGTTCTGATCATTCTCCTGCCGTTGTTGGGATTTATTGCCTGGTTTCTACTGGGCCCGCGAAGCCGGCCGCGGCAGTCCGGGCTACACTGAAGACGAGGCAGGAGCCTTAGCCAGTCCAGCAGTCGGGTCAGGAAGCGCCTCTTCAACAAAAACAACCTGAGGGACGACAGATGCTGCCGGAATATTTTGAGTTCTACATGCCGACCCGAGTGGCCTACGGTATAGGCTTGACCCGCAACCTACAGGAAGTCACCGCCAACTTTGGCCGCCGCAAGGCCCTGCTGGTCACGGACGAGATCCTGAACCGGATTGGCACAGCGGACCGTGTCAAAGCCGGCTTTCGAGAGACCGCTATCCAGATCGTCGCCACCTTCGACCAGGTGCCCCCCAACTCCACCATTGAAACCGTAGAAGCCTGCGCCCGTCTGGCGCGCCAGAAAAAATGCGACATGATCATCGGCCTGGGCGGCGGCAGTGTCATGGATACCGCCAAGGTGGCCAATATCCTGACGGTGAAGGGCGGGGGCGTGGAAGACCACATGGGCGCCTACTTGCTGGGCAACGATGAGCTGCTCCCCTCGATCCTGATTCCCACCACCGCCGGCACCGGCTCCGAGGTGACCAAGGTGGCGGTTATTACCGATACCCGCAACGACATCAAGCTGCCCTTTGCCGAAACCCAGTTCTTCCCCCAGCTGGCGATTCTGGACCCGGAGCTGACCCTCTCCATGCCCGCCAGCCTGACGGCTGCCACCGGCATGGATGCCCTGACCCATGCGATCGAATGCTATGTGAGCAAGGACAGCCAGCCCGCGTCCGACGCCCTGGCCCTGCACGTCATCAAGCTAATCAACCAATACCTGGTCCGGGCCTGCCTGCGCCCCAGTGACCTGGAGGCCCGCGGCGCCATGCTGGTGGCCAGTTGCCTGGCCGGCATTGCCTTTACCCAGGCCATGGTGGGCATGGTGCACGGCATCTCCCATGCCCTGGGCGGCGTCTACCATATTCCCCACGGTGTGGGGAATGCCCTGGTCCTGCCGGAAGTGATGGAATACAACCTGGACACCAAGCCGGAGCGCTATGCAGATATCGCCCGCGCCCTGGGCGTGGCCTACCCGCAACCGGTGCAAACCGCCC
>JAJUGC010000058.1 GCA_029268325.1 Gammaproteobacteria bacterium
CCATCGAGGAGGTTCGGGGCGGGGAAACCATCACAGACCCGGGTGCTGAGGAAAGCCGTCAAGCCCTGGAGCGCTTTACCGTTGACCTGACGGAGAAGGCCGCCCAAGGCAAACTGGATCCGGTGATCGGCCGGGACGACGAGATTCGCCGTACCATCCAGGTGCTCCAGCGCCGCCGTAAAAACAACCCGGTGCTGATTGGTGAACCTGGCGTGGGAAAGACCGCCATCGTGGAAGGGCTTGCCCAGCGAATCATCAACGGCGAAGTGCCGGAGGGCCTGAAGAACAAGCGGGTCCTGGCCCTGGACATGGGGGCCCTGATCGCCGGTGCCAAATTCCGGGGCGAGTTCGAGGAGCGCCTGAAGGCCGTGCTCAACGAGCTTTCCAAACAGGAAGGCCAGATCATCCTGTTTATCGACGAGCTGCATACCATGGTGGGTGCCGGTAAGGCCGAGGGATCCATGGATGCGGGTAACATGCTGAAACCGGCTCTGGCCCGCGGTGAGCTGCACTGTGTGGGGGCTACCACACTGGATGAGTACCGGGAGTATGTGGAAAAGGACGCCGCCCTGGAGCGCCGCTTCCAAAAGGTGCTGGTGAGCGAGCCCAATGTTGAAGATACGGTTGCGATTTTGCGGGGACTCAAGGAACGCTATGAAGTGCACCATGGGGTCGAGATTACCGATGGCGCCATCATTGCCGCGGCCAAACTCTCCCATCGCTATATCGCGGACCGTCAGTTGCCGGACAAGGCGATCGACCTGGTGGATGAGGCGGCCAGCCAGATCCGTATGGAGATGGACTCCAAACCTGAACCCCTGGACCGGCTGGAACGTCGCCTGATCCAGTTGAAGATGCAGCGGGAGGCCCTGAAGAAGGAAACCGATGAAGCTTCCAAGAAACGGCTGGAAGAGCTGAACGAGACCATCGAGAAGCACGAAAAGGAATACGCCGACCTGGAAGAGGTCTGGGTTTCCGAAAAAGCGGCTCTGCAAGGTTCCCAGAAGATCAAGAGCGAACTGGAGCAGGCTCGGGTCGAATTGGATCACGCTCGTCGCGCCGGTGACCTTACCCGGATGTCGGAACTACAGTATGGCCGGATTCCGGAGTTGGAGCGCAAGCTGGATATGGCCAGCCAGGCAGAGATGATGGAAGTCACTCTGTTGCGCAACAAGGTGACCGAGGAAGAAATCGCCGAAGTGGTATCCAAGTGGACGGGCATTCCGGTCTCCAAGATGATGGAAGGCGAGCGGGAGAAACTGCTGCGCATGGAAGAGGCCCTCCATCAGCGGGTGATTGGTCAGGACGAAGCGGTGCGCGCAGTTTCCAATGCGGTACGCCGCTCCCGGGCAGGGCTGGCCGACCCCAACCGGCCCAATGGTTCTTTCCTGTTCCTTGGCCCGACCGGGGTGGGTAAGACCGAGCTCTGTAAGGCACTGGCCAGTTTCCTGTTCGATACCGATGAAGCCATGGTGCGGATTGATATGTCCGAGTTCATGGAGAAGCACTCCGTGTCCCGGCTGATCGGTGCGCCTCCCGGCTACGTGGGCTATGAAGAGGGTGGTTACCTGACCGAGGCGGTGCGTCGCAAGCCCTATTCCGTACTGCTGCTCGATGAGGTGGAAAAGGCTCATCCGGATGTGTTCAACATCCTGTTGCAGGTATTGGAAGATGGCCGGCTGACGGACGGGCAGGGGCGCACGGTGGACTTTAAGAACACAGTGATTGTGATGACCTCCAACCTGGGTTCTGATCTGATCCAGACCCTGGGACCGGCCGATGAGAACTATCAGGAGATCCGATCAGCGGTTCTTGAGGTGGTGGGGCGCCATTTCCGTCCGGAGTTTATCAACCGGATTGACGAGGTGGTGGTGTTCCATCCGCTGCAAGCCGAGCAGATCAAGGGAATTGCCAGCATCCAGTTGAAACTGCTGAACAAGCGCCTGAAAGAGCAGGAACTCAGTCTGGAGCTGACGCCCGAGGCGATGGAAAAACTGGCCACGATCGGGTTCGATCCGGTGTATGGCGCACGTCCCCTCAAGCGGGCCATTCAGCAATGGGTGGAAAACCCGCTGGCCCAGCAGCTGCTGCAAGGGCAGTTCCAGCGGGGAGATGTCATCCAGGGCACTGTGGAAGATGGAGAGATCCGCTTCCGGGCCGCTCCGGCTCAGGAAGTCGCTCCGGCTCAGGAATAAGGGCCAGCCCGGACTGTCTGTCCGGAGCTTCAACTAAAAAAGAAGGCCGCAATTGCGGCCTTCTTTTTTGCTTGCCGGTCTGCAAATACTGGAAATAGGGGGGGGCTTGCAGCGAATTAGAGGGTATAGATCAAGGTAACCGAAGTTTCTGTGTCGGTAGACTTCTTACCGGAGGGCGGCTCCTTCAGGTAACGCAGGTTCACCGCCAACTTCATGGCCAGGGAGTGCACCAGATTGGCCACCAGGGCCGACTCCGACTCGGCAATAAAGTTGTTGTCACCCAGTACACTGGTTTCCGTACTGAAGGACTGGTCAAAACGGGCGCCAGCACTCAACGGATACATGAACCGGCCCGCCACCCGGATAATGCCGGCCTCTTCCGTATTGTCTTCGCCGGGCTCCAACTGGCTGGAACGTATTTTGGCGAAGCGGTAACCGGGACCAGCTTCCAGTTCGAGAAAGGCATGGTCATCGCTATAGGGCAGGCTGCGCTCCCAGGCCCGGAAGCCATAACCGAGGGAGGTGGTAAGCTCATAGCTGTAACCGCTAAAGCGGTCATCAACCCCGGCCAAGCGCCCAAACAGGTAGCTGCCATCATTCAAAAGCTTGTAGTCGCTTTTGGCTGAGGCCCGGTAACGTTCCGCAGTGGCTTTGTCCCGATCGTTGGAAGAGAAGGCTTCCAGGTTGTAGGTGTTACGCCACTTGGCGAGATCCTGGGTGGCATCGAGCCGGCCCTTCAAGCTTTCCTTTTCCGTATTGCCACTGGTGAGCAAGAGCCCTAGTTCGATGGTGGCAAGCCAGGTGGGAATGGGCTCATCTTCGTAAAGGAAGTCGCCCTCGAAATACTCCACTTCTTCCTGTGCCAGGGCCGGAGCTGCTGTGGTCGTCAGTCCCAGGAAAATCAGTAAGGATCTTTTCATGCTTTACTCCACATGGTGAATGGCGCTCCCCACGGCGTGCTTTGTCGATTCATATGGCCGCCGTTTGCTGATGCTCACTGTGCGCTGATATGGATAGATGAAACGGCTGGGGGAGTTGAGGATTCGGGCGCGTATTTTGCCATGGCTCCCCTGTGGGAACCATGAAAAGCATCTGTTTCTGTGAAGTGTGAAGGAGAAGCAGGCCCGCCTTCCTCATGCACTAGGCGGGCTCCGCTTGGACTCAAGGTGTGCAGGGGGATCCCCTTCGGAAGTTATCCGTGGGAAAGGTCGGAAACCAGAGGGTGGGTGACTAGCAGTTGTCCGCAGCGATCTGCTGGTATCTTTCCCGCGTCTCTACAATCTCTTCCGGGGTGAGATAGCGCAGGTTGCCATTTTCCTCGACTCTCACCCGAGTATGATTGGTAAGGGTTTCCAGGCCCCGTTGGGCGGCCTCGCAGGCTGCTTTACGCCGCTGCTGTTCTTCGGCGGCCTCGGCGGCTTGCGCTTGGGCGATCTGGTCAGCTTCCTGTTGGCGGTTCAACTCGTCGAGCTGGGCGTACGGATCAGGAGCGGTGGAGGTCGCCTTGCCGGACTTCACCGACAGGGTTTGTGCCTGGGAGTGGGGCTTCTTATCGGAATAGTGGACGGTGCCGTGCTCGTCGACCCATTTATAAACACTGTCAGCAAGCAGCCCGGTACATGGCAGCGCCAACAAGCCCAATGAAAGTAACAGTTTCAGTTTTTTCATAATCCCTAGTTCCTCGATATGACGCAGGCTGTACAGCGCAACCCTGGTTGCAAAGCGCAAAGTCACATTCGGACCGCCCCCGCTTTTGCCGGGCTCGCTTTTTGGAAAGGCCCCGGGCTGACTTCCCGGGCCGAGATCCATGGGGATAAGCCCCGATGGATGATGCTCGCCAAGGCTCTTAGAATAACTATTGACACGCCTGGGAAGGATGTCAAAATTGTCGATTGCCTAGGTGATGAGGGCGACTGCTGCATATTACCCCCGTGCAGTCCTTCCCTTGGAGTAAACCACACATATCTGCATTTGCAAGCTGGCGGCGTCACAACACGCCACAGAAGGATTGCTTGAGCGCGTACAACGCATGTCCAAGCAAGTCAAAGAGATGACCTCTCGCGATGACTAAGGCTGGTGTGGCAAGTCTTTCTGAACCTCATGGTTTGGGCGGGCCTTTTCGGTTATTCCATAACCCCTTTCGTACGCGCAGGCTGCGCACGAAAGATACGCGAAAGAGAGGATATTAAACCGTGGAGTTATTATCAGGCGCAGACATGATCGTCCGATCCTTGCAGGATGAGGGCGTCGAGTATATCTATGGCTACCCCGGTGGTGCCGCGCTTCATATCTACGATGCATTGTTTCGTCAGGACAAAGTAAAGCACGTCCTGGTCCGCCATGAGCAGGCTGCTACCCATATGGCAGATGGCTATGCCCGTGCGACAGGCAAGGCCGGTGTGGTTCTGGTGACCTCCGGTCCGGGCGCGACCAACGCCGTTACCGGGATTGCCACAGCCTTTATGGACTCTATCCCCATGGTCGTGCTCTGTGGCCAGGTACCCACGACCCTGATCGGTGAAGACGCCTTCCAGGAAACAGACATGATGGGCGTTTCCCGTCCTATCGTGAAGCACAACCTGAGTGTGCGTGACCCGCAGAAAATCCCCGAAATTATCAAAACTGCTTTCTATCTGGCACAAAGCGGCCGTCCCGGACCCGTTGTGGTCGATATTCCCAAGGATATGACCACGCCCAACGAGCGTTACGAATACGTCTATCCGAAGAAGATCAAGCTGCGCTCCTACAACCCGCCCGTGCGCGGCCATGCCGGCCAAATCAAGAAAGCCGTCGACTTGATGCTGGCGGCCAAGCGCCCTGTGATCTACGCCGGTGGCGGTGTGATTCTGGGGCGGGCGTCTGCAGAGCTGACGGAAATGACCCGTCTGCTTGGTTTCCCCATTACCAACACCCTGATGGGAATTGGTTGCTATCCTGCTACGGACAAACAGCACCTGGGCTGGCTGGGGATGCACGGCACCTATGAAGCCAACATGGCCATGCACCACAGCGACCTGATTATCGCCATTGGTGCCCGCTTTGATGACCGGGTGACCAATGCCACTGAGAAGTTCTGTCCCGGTGCCAAAATCATCCACGTCGACATCGACCCGGCGTCTATTTCCAAAACCGTTGAAGTGGATGTGCCCATTGTCGGACCGGTTGATTCGGTGCTGAAGGACATGCTGGCCCTGATCAAAGAGGCCAAGGCTGCCGTTGATGAGGATGCGCTGAGTGCCTGGTGGCGCCAGATCGATGAGTGGCGCAAGGTGCATGGCATGCGCTATCACAAGGATGAGAATGGCCCCATCAAACCTCAGGAAGTAATCGAGGCGCTGTATCAGGTGACCAAAGGCGATGCCTATGTTACCTCCGACGTAGGGCAGCACCAGATGTTTGCCGCCCAGTACTACAAATTTGACAAGCCAAACCGCTGGATCAACTCCGGTGGCCTGGGCACTATGGGCTTCGGCTTGCCGGCGGCCATGGGGATCAAGCTGAACTTCCCGGACGAAGAAGTTGTCTGCGTTACCGGCGAAGGCAGTATTCAGATGAATATTCAGGAGCTTTCCACCTGCAAGCAGTACGGCCTGCCGGTGAAGATCGTCAACCTGAATAACCAGGCTCTCGGCATGGTGAAGCAGTGGCAGGACATGAACTACGAGTCCCGTCACTCCCAGTCCTACATGGAGTCACTGCCTGACTTCATGAAGCTGGTCGATGCATACGGCCATGTGGGAATCACTGTGAAGAAGCGTGAAGAGCTGATTCCGGCGCTTGAAAAAGCCTTTGCCATGAAGGATCGGCTGGTGTTCCTGGATATCTATGTAGATCCGACCGAACACGTTTACCCGATGCAGGTTGCGCGGGGTTCCATGAAAGATATGTGGCTAAGCAAAACGGAGAGGGTCTGATCAGCATGCGTCGTATTATTTCTGTATTGCTTGAAAACGAACCCGGTGCTCTGTCGCGAGTCGTCGGTCTGTTCTCTCAGCGCAATTACAACATTGAAACCCTAACGGTGGCTCCCACCGAGGATCCGACCCTGTCCCGTTTGACGGTGATGACGACCGGCTCCGATCGGGTGATCGAGCAGATTACCAAGCAGCTCAACAAGCTGATTGAAGTCGTGAAGCTAGTGGATCTGACCGAAGGTGCCCACATCGAGCGTGAGCTGATGCTGATCAAGGTCAAGGCGACGGGCTCGCAGCGTGCCGAGATCAAGCGCACCGTGGATATTTTCCGCGGCCAGATCGTCGATGTGACCAGCACCGTGTATACCGTGCAGTTGGTTGGCAATAGCGATAAACTAGACGCTTTTATCCAGGCCATTGGCACCGGTTGCATCATGGAAGTGGTGCGTTCGGGAGTTTCGGGCATTGCCCGGGGTGAGAAGGTTCTGAGCCTGTAAGCGTGAGCCGCTCAGTGCTTGCCGGAAGAATTGTTTACGAATAGTCCTTTACAAAGCAGGAGCCGCGACAGGCGGCATCGACAAATAGGGGAAAATCATGCAAGTGTATTACGACAAAGATTGCGACCTTTCGATTGTACAAAGTAAGAAAGTCGCGATCATTGGCTATGGTTCGCAAGGCCATGCTCACGCGAACAACCTGAAAGACTCCGGTGTTGACGTAGTTGTTGCGCTGCGTCCGGGCTCTGCCTCCGCGGCCAAGGCAGAAAGCGCTGGCCTGACTGTTAAGTCTGTAGACGAAGCCTGCCAATGGGCAGACATCGTCATGGTTCTGGCTCCTGACGAAAACCAGGCGGCCATCTATAAGGAAAGCATCGAGCCGAACCTGAAGAAAGGTGCGGTACTGGCCTTTGCCCACGGCTTCAATATCCATTACAACCAGATCGTACCCCGTGAGGATCTTGACGTTATCATGATCGCTCCCAAGGCTCCTGGCCACACGGTGCGTTCTGAGTTTGTCAAAGGTGGCGGTATTCCCGACCTGATCGCTGTGCATCAGGATGCAACCGGCCAGGCCAAGAACATTGCCCTGTCCTATGCCTCTGCCATTGGTGGTGGCCGTACCGGCATTATCGAAACAACCTTCAAAGACGAAACCGAAACTGACCTCTTTGGTGAGCAAGCGGTTCTCTGCGGTGGTGCTGTCGAGTTGGTCAAGGCGGGCTTCGAAACGCTGGTGGAAGCAGGCTATGCACCTGAAATGGCTTACTTCGAGTGTCTGCACGAGCTCAAGCTGATCGTAGACCTGATGTACGAAGGCGGTATTGCCAACATGAACTACTCCATCTCCAACAACGCGGAGTATGGTGAGTATGTGACTGGTCACGAAGTGATTAACGAGCAGTCCCGTGAAGCGATGCGCAACGCGCTGAAGCGTATCCAGACTGGTGAATACGCCAAGATGTTCATCCAGGAAGGTAACACCAACTATCCGACCATGACCGCGCGTCGTCGCTTGAACGCAGAGCATCCGATCGAGAAAGTGGGCGAGCGCCTGCGTTCCATGATGCCCTGGATTGCGCAAAACAAGATCGTCGACAAAACCCGCAACTAGTCCACAGGACTAGCAGCGAATCAGTTGCGATTGAAATAAAAAAGCGCGGCCTTGGGTCGCGCTTTTTTTGTATGTATCTGTTCAGGGACTGGTTTACCATACGGATAGCAACGCATAGAGCGTTAACCAGCAGTGCGACAAGGTAGGTGTGGCAAATGGATTCAGAGAAAGAAAAGATTGGCGATGCTTCCCAAGATATGGGCGAGGCCAACGAGTTTACTGCGGCAGAAGTGATTGAAGAGGAAGTGGTGGGTGGCGCCAAGGTCCGGCACAAAGGAGTTTATCTGCTGCCCAACCTGTTTACGACCGCATCCTTGTTTTCTGGCTTTTATGCCATTGTGGCCGGAATGAACGGTGCCTTTACCAATGCCGCCGTTGCCATTTTCGTGTCCATGGTGCTCGACGGCCTGGATGGCCGGGTCGCGCGACTGACCAATACCCAGAGCAAGTTCGGTGAGGAATATGACAGCCTGGCTGACATGGTGGCCTTTGGAGTTGCCCCGGCTTTGGTGGCCTTTACCTGGATCCTGGGCTCGCTGGGTAAGTTCGGCTGGATTGCCGCTTTTATCTATGTGGCGGGGGCTGCTTTGCGGCTGGCCCGGTTCAACACCCAGATTGGCAGTGTTGATAAGCGCTTTTTTGTCGGGCTACCCAGTCCTTCGGCGGCTGCGGTAGTGGCGGGAACGGTTTGGACCTTCCACGTGTTTGACCCAAGTCCGGCCTTGGCGGTATTGGCTGCCCTAGTGGTGGCGGCTGCCGGAATCTTGATGGGTAGTAATATCCGTTACCACAGCTTTAAGGATCTCGACTTGAAAGGGCGTGTTCCTTTCGTGGCTATTCTGATCGTAGTGCTGGTGTTTGCCATTGTTGCCCTGGCACCTGCCCATATCTTGCTAGCCGCATTTTTTGCCTATGTGGTATCGGGCCCCGTAATGGCGCTGATCCGTCGTCAGCGCAATCGCCGGATTGGTGAAGCTAACGGTTAACGGTAGCCCTCTAGCCTCCAATAGGTGAGGGGAGGGCTCTCGCGGTGTGCTTTTTGATCGGATTGTGCAAGGTTTGGGCGGATTTCAGGGAGTTGAAAATATAATTGGGTTGCAGTCACATTTTTGCTTGCATTGCCGGTTTAGCCCCCTATAATACGCGCTCTCTTCGGGGCCCACTGCTCCGGCAGAGGCCTCCCGCAGGATGGGTGGAGGGGATCCGGTACGGCGTTAACAAACGGTCACCGAGGTTCGATTGACAGACGAGGGAGAAGTCTGGAGAATGGATTCCCCGGTTTTGCACCGGCGCTATTGGGGGCGGGTAGGAGCAGGCGAAGGCCGGTTTCCAAGGCTGAGAAAAAGTTTCAAAAACTTCTTGCCAAACCCGAAGCGATCCTTATAATAGCGGCCTCCCTTCCCGGCAGTGGCCGGAAGGCGAGATGGAAAAACAACTGAGAAAACAGTTGACAAGGATGGAAAGCGGTGTAGAATACGCCGCCTCGACTGACAAGTCGAACGCTCTTTAACAAGCAGGTCAAGCAATTTGTGTGGGCGCTGACTGGGATTGCTTCAAGTAAGTAATTATCAAGTCAGTGAC
>JAJUGC010000059.1 GCA_029268325.1 Gammaproteobacteria bacterium
AACATCAGGCCCTGGTCACCTGCCCCCTGGTCTTCCGGCTTGGCACGGTCCACACCCTGGGCGATGTCGACGGATTGCTTACCGATGATGTTGATCACGCCACAGGTGGCACCGTCAAAGCCTACGGCGGAGGAGGTGTAGCCGATGTCGTTGATTACACCACGGACCAGCTCTTCCAGGTCAACCCAGGCGCTAGTGGTCACTTCGCCGGCAATGATGGCAACGCCGGTTTTAACCATGGTTTCGCAGGCCACACGGGCATATTTGTCTTGGGCGATGATGGCATCCAGGACGGCATCGGAAATCTGGTCGGCAATTTTGTCCGGATGGCCTTCAGAGACAGACTCGGAGGTGAAAACTGAATATTCGCTCATGAGTTTAAGTCCTTATTAACAGTCAAAGGTTCAAAATGTCATCCGGAGACCTCTGCAAAGCTCACTCCACACACAAGGCACGGAATTTTCCGGCGCTGTGGCTACTGCGAATGGCGCTTTGCAGAAGTCTCTTCATCTATAGGCGTCCGGCTCCTCAGGAGCGTCGGACAGTTTGTTCAGGCCAGGGGCTTAGCTTCTAACGGAGCCAAGCCCAGGTCTGAGGTTATTGGCGTTCCTGTTTCAGGAACTGCCGAATTTGTACCTGAAAGCCGTTGCGGACACCGATATACAGGCTGGTGCCTTCGCTAAAACCCGCTTCTTCTGCCCAGGCGGTGAGATCGGCCGGATCGAAGCCTAGCCAGAGGTCACCGCAACTGTCCTTGACCCAGGTCTGGTCATGTCGGCCCAGATCGGTGACCACCAGGGCACCGCCGTCTTCCAGCAACTGGTAACAGTCTTCAAACAGATCCGCCGGTGCGGGCACATGGTGCAGCACCATGTTCATCACAATGGCATCGACCTTCAGTCCACGCCTGATCGCCTCGGTGGTCTCACCCAGCACGAACTCGATGTTGTTCCAGCCCTGCTCCTTCGCCAAAGCACTGGCCCGTGCTAACAAGTCGGCGGAGTTGTCCAGGGCAATGACCTGATGGAAGCGGGGAGACAGCTCTCCCAGAAAAGCCCCTTCGCCCGGACCAATTTCCAGAACCTTGGCCTGCTCCGGAAAATCCGCTGCCAGCAGCACTTCGAGTGCAGGCTCTGCATAGTAGTCATAGGTGGCAATCAGCTCTTGCTGTGCCCGGAACTCGTCTGCATGGCGGGCAAAAAAGGCCCGTGACAGCTCTGCCCGTTGGGACAGGATCTCCTGCAGGCGCTCCCGGTAGAGGGGCGAGAGCTCCACCTGGTCAATCACCGTATAGAGGTTGCGAATGGCTTCCTCAATCAACGACTCTCCGGTTGCCAGGGTGCGCCGGTAGAAAATGGTGTTGCCTTCCCGCTGGGTTTCGACCAGGCCGGCTTTGGCCAGCACCTTGAGGTGGTGGCTCATGGCGGGTTGGCGCACTTCAAACAGGTTGCAGAGCTCCAGTACGCCGAACGCGTTGTGGCGCAGGGCCCGCAAAACCTCCAGTCGCAGCAAATCCCCGCATGCTTTGTGCATGGCGGCCAGATCGGAAAGTAGGGCGGTGCCGGCTGAGGCGGCCGCTTCCTGTGCTGCGGAGGTCGTTGTCATGGGGTGCAGTGTAGCAACCGGGGGAGGGGGATACAATATCTATATCGAAAAATTTTGATATAGCTTGTTTCGGGTTTTGCGCAGGTCTCATGGGGCAAGCAGATTTGCTCACAATCGCCGGATAGAGGAAAATAGCCGCCTCGTTTATTTAGTGTCTTTTTTAAGCGCTTTTCCTAAGTGATACTCCGGGAGATTCTGATGCCGTCGCGTAAACAACTAGCCAATGCCATTCGGGCGCTGAGCATGGACGCCGTTCAAAAGGCCAAATCAGGCCATCCGGGTGCGCCCATGGGCATGGCTGATATTGCCGAAGTCCTGTGGCGGGACTACCTCCGACATAACCCCCAGGATCCGCAATGGCCCAACCGGGATCGCTTCATTCTGTCCAACGGCCACGGTTCCATGCTGCAGTACTCCCTGCTGCACCTGACCGGATACGATGTTTCGATCGAGGATCTCAAGAACTTCCGTCAGCTGCACTCCAAGACTCCGGGGCACCCCGAGTATGGCTATACACCGGGCGTTGAGACCACCACGGGCCCGCTGGGGCAGGGGCTGGCCAACGCAGTGGGCATGGCCATTGCCGAAAAGGCCCTGGCCGCCCAGTTCAATCGTGACGGCTTTAACCTGATCGACCACTACACCTATGTGTTCCTGGGTGATGGTTGTTTGATGGAAGGTATTTCCCATGAGGTTTGCTCCCTGGCGGGTACCCTGGGTCTGGGCAAACTGATCGCTTTCTATGACGACAACGGCATCTCCATTGATGGCGAGGTTCAAGGCTGGTTTACCGACGACACGCCCAAGCGCTTCGAGTCCTATGGTTGGCAGGTGATTCCCAATGTGGACGGCCACGACGCCGATGCCATCAAGGCCGCCATCGAGCAGGCCCGGGCCAATACCACCCAGCCGACCATCATCTGCTGCAAGACCATCATCGGCTACGGCTCTCCCAACAAGCAGGGTAAGGAAGAGTGCCACGGCGCCCCCCTGGGCGATGATGAGATCTGCGCCACCCGTGCTTACCTGAAGTGGGAGCACGAACCTTTTGTGATTGAAGATGAAGTCTATGAAGCCTGGGATGCACGTCCCAAGGGAGCAAAGCTTCAGGCTGAATGGAACGAACTGCAGAAGTCCTATGCTGCGAAGTATCCGGAGCTGGCGGCTGAACTCAAGCGCCGTCTGTCTGGTGAGCTGCCGGCGGACTTCGAAAAGCTGGCCCAGGACTATATCCGCCAGTGCCAGGAAAAAGGTGAAACCATCGCGACCCGTAAAGCATCCCAAAACTGCCTGAATGCCTTTGGCCCCCACCTGCCGGAGTTCATGGGCGGCTCTGCGGACCTGGCCGGCTCCAACCTGACCCTCTGGTCTGGCGCCAAAGGGCTGACCCGGGAGGATGCCAGCGGTAACTACATCTTCTATGGTGTCCGTGAGTTTGGCATGGCGGCGGTGATGAACGGCATTGCCCTGCACGGCGGTTTCGTTCCCTACGGCGCGACCTTCCTGATCTTCATGGAATATGCCCGCAATGCGGTGCGGATGTCGGCCCTGATGAAGCAGCGGGTCATCTATGTCTTTACCCACGACTCCATTGGCCTGGGTGAAGACGGCCCGACCCACCAGCCGGTCGAACAACTGGCCAGCCTGCGGATGACGCCGAACATGAGCCTGTGGCGCCCCTGTGACACGGTAGAGTCCGCGGTGGCCTGGAAAGTGGCCCTGCAGCGTCAGGATGGCCCCACATCCCTGATTTTCTCCCGTCAGAACCTGCCTCATCAGCCCCGTAGCGAGGAGCAGCTCGCCAACGTGGCCCGGGGTGGCTATATCCTTAAGGATTGCGACGGCCTGCCGGAGCTGATCCTGATCGCCACCGGCTCTGAAGTGGCCCTGGCGGTGGAGGCAGCCGCCCATTTGACGGCGGAAGGCCGCAAGGTTCGGGTTGTGTCCATGCCTTCTACCGATGTGTTCGAGCGCCAGGATGTGGAGTACCGCATGCAGGTACTGCCCCTGGAAGTGCCGGCCCGTATCGCCATTGAGGCGGCCCACGAGGACTACTGGTACAAGTATGTGGGTATCGATGGCCGTGTGATCGGGATGCGCACCTTCGGTGAGTCCGCACCTGCGGGCGATCTGTTCAAGGAGTTTGGCTTCACGGTTGAAAATGTGCTCGAAGTCGCTGCCGAGCTTCTGGATTGAACCAGGCGCTGTCGGGTGTTGAGGAGTCTCCGGGGCAGATGAGTTATCGGGTTGCAATCAATGGCTATGGGCGGATCGGTCAGTCAGTGCTCCGAGCGCTCTATGAGTCCAATGGGCGCCAGGATCTTCAGGTCGTGGCGATCAACGAGTTGGCTAGCCTTGAGACGATCGCTTATCTGACCCGCTACGACACTACCCATGGACGCTTTCAGGGAACTGTAGAGACCCGGGATGACTGTTTGGTCGTCAACGGCGACGTCATCCGGGTTCTTAACCAGCCGGATCCGGGGCAGCTGCCCTGGGACGAGCTGGACATCGACCTGGTGCTGGAATGTACCGGCTCGTTTACGGACCGGGCCACGGCTGAAAAGCATCTGCACAGTGGAGCCCGGCGGGTGTTGTTCTCCCAGCCTGCCGAGTCGGACGTGGATGCCACCATTGTCTATGGCATCAATGAGTCGGTGCTAGGGCCGCACCAGCGGATCGTTTCCGCCGCCTCCTGTACAACCAACTGTATTGTGCCGGTGCTCAAGGTGGTACATGAGCAGTTGGGGGTTGAGCGGGGGGTGATGACGACCGTGCACTCGGTGATGAACGATCAGCCGGTGATCGACGGCTATCGCCATCAGGACCTGCGTCGTACGCGAAGTGCCCTTCAGTCTATCATTCCGGTAAATACCGGTTTGGCGCGAGGTATTGAGCGCTTACTGCCGGAACTGGCCGGTAAGCTGGAGGCCAACGCGTTGCGGGTACCGGTGATCAATGTATCCCTGATCGACCTGAGCGTCTGTGTTGCCCGGGATACCGATGCCGAGGAAGTGAACCATTTGTTGTGTGAGGCCTCTCAACTGCAATATCCCGGGCTGATGGGGTATACAGAGGAGCCTCTGGCGTCCTGTGACTTCAACCACGATGCCCGCTCCGCCATCGTTGACGGCTCCCAGACCAAGGTGAGCGGCAAGCGGCTGATCAAGCTGGTGGTCTGGTTCGACAACGAATGGGGCTTTGCCAATCGTATGCTGGATGTGGCCAGTACTTGGCTCCACAAGTGTGGGCCCGCGTCCTAAACGCCGTTCCGGAGGGGCTAGTACGCCGGAATGCCAGGAGCCGGCTAGAGTGGGCTCGGCGGCACCTGCATGGATAACAGTTTGTAAAATGACTGCAAGACGGAATGAATCTATGACTATCAAGAAGATGACCAGTCTGGATCTGCGCGGCAAGCGTGTACTGATCCGCGAAGATCTGAACGTGCCCGTCAAGGACGGCAAGATCACCAGCGATGCCCGGATCAAGGCATCTTTGCCCACCATCGAAATGGCCCTCAAGGCAGGAGCCAAAGTCATGGTGATGTCCCACCTGGGGCGTCCTGAAGAAGGTGTGTTCACTGAAGAGAATTCCCTGAAGCCGGTAGCGGAGTATCTGTCCAAGGCCCTGGGACGGGACGTGCCGCTGCTGACCGACTATTTGGACGGCAACTTCGAACTGGAAGATGGCGATATCGTTCTGTTTGAGAACGTGCGCTTTAACAAGGGTGAGAAGAAAAACAGCGAAGAGCTGGCGAAGAAGTATGCCAGTCTCTGTGATATTTTCGTGATGGATGCCTTTGGCACCGCCCACCGGGCGGAAGGCTCCACCTATGGGGTGGCCCAATACGCCCCGATCGCCTGTGCCGGTCCGTTGCTGGCTGCTGAACTGGATGCCCTGGGCAAGGCGCTGGACAAGCCCGCACGGCCCATGGTGGCCATTGTGGCGGGCTCCAAGGTGTCTACCAAGCTGGAAGTGCTGAACGCCCTGTCGGAAGTCTGCGACCAGCTGATTGTCGGCGGCGGGATTGCCAATACGTTTCTGGCCGCTGCCGGGAAGAAGGTGGGCAAGTCCCTGTGCGAGCACGACCTGATCGAGACCGCTAAGGAGCTGATGGGCAAGGTGAACATTCCGCTGCCCACGGATGTGGTGGTGGCCAAGGAGTTCGCCGAGTCGGCCGAGGCGGTGACGAAATCCGTGGATGAAGTGACCGATGACGAGATGATTCTGGATATCGGTCCGGAAACCGCCCACCTGTTCGCACAGATCCTGAAGAACTCCAGTACCATCCTGTGGAACGGGCCGGTAGGCGTCTTCGAGTTCGATCAGTTCGGTAATGGCACCAAGGTGATGGCTGAAGCGATTGCAGAGAGCGATGCATTCTCCATCGCCGGTGGTGGTGATACATTAGCGGCTATCGACAAGTATGGAGTGGAAAGCCGGATTTCCTATATCTCCACCGGAGGTGGAGCATTCCTGGAGTTTGTAGAAGGCAAGAAGCTGCCTGCAGTTGCCGTACTGGAAGAGCGTGGCGAATAGCCCGCTTCGCACACATTTTTGATAGAAGGGTTAACAAACAATGGCTCTGATTAGCTTGCGACAACTGCTGGACCACGCCGCCGAGTTCGGCTACGGCGTCCCGGCTTTTAACGTGAACAACCTGGAACAGATGCGCGCCATCATGGAAGCGGCGGATAAGACCGACAGTCCGGTGATTGTCCAGGCCTCTGCTGGTGCCCGCAAATACGCCGGTGCGCCTTTTCTGCGCCACTTGATCCTGGCGGCTGTGGAAGAGTTCCCCCACATTCCCGTGGTCATGCACCAGGACCATGGTACTTCGCCGGCGGTGTGCCAGCGCTCCATCCAGCTGGGCTTCTCCTCAGTGATGATGGATGGCTCCCTGGGTGAAGACGGCAAAACGCCGATGGACTATGACTACAACGTACGGGTCACCCGCCAGGTGGTCGAAATGGCCCACGCTTGTGGCGTTTCCGTGGAAGGTGAGCTGGGTTGTTTGGGCTCTCTCGAAACCGGGCAGGCGGGAGAGGAAGACGGCATTGGTGCGGAAGGTACCCTGGATCTGGAGCAGATGCTGACGGATCCGGAAGAAGCCGCCCAGTTTGTGAAAGCCACCAAGGTGGATGCCCTGGCCATTGCCATCGGTACCAGCCATGGTGCCTACAAGTTTACCCGTCCGCCCACGGGGGATATTCTGGCCATCGACCGGATCAAGGAGATCCATAAGCGCATCCCGAACACGCACCTGGTCATGCACGGCTCTTCTTCTGTACCCCAGGAGTGGCTGGCAGTGATCAATGAGTTCGGCGGCGATATCAAGGAAACCTACGGCGTACCCGTGGAGGAAATCGTTGAGGGCATCAAGTATGGCGTGCGCAAGGTCAACATCGATACCGACCTGCGTCTGGCGTCCACCGGTGCCATCCGGCGCTACCTGGCTACCCATAAGTCGGAATTCGATCCGCGTAAATATCTGGCGGAATCGGTCAAGGCCATGCGCGATATCTGTATCGCCCGTTACGAGGCCTTTGGGGCTGCCGGCCAGGCATCCAAGATCAAACCCATCTCACTGGAGCGCATGTCTGAGCTTTATGAGAAGGGCGAGCTGGATCCCCAAGTCAACTAACGGCTGATTCCGTTAGGACTCCAGGCTCTTGGTAGCCTGTACGAAGAAGGCTGTTTGGAAGAATAGCGGATTGTTGGCCGGAACAGCGTAAGGTTGTTCCGGCCAATTCGTATTCTGTCGTGTTCCACTGTTCCGGACTCTGTTCATGCGTTTGTTGGATGACTCTGATCGTCGTACGCCTACACCTCCCAATTTTTATTGGAAACGCCAGGAACTGGTCGAACAGCTACGGCCTATAGACTTTGACAGCCAACAGCAGCTGTCAGAGATCGAGCGTAATTACTGCGCTTACTACCGCATTGATATGGAGTCCCGCCTGCCGGGCGTGAGCCATCGGCTCGGCTACTTTGAAAGCCTGGGATACCGGGTGGCCATGCATGTGTATGCCCCTGAGCAGGCCCGCGGGACGGTTTTGGTCCTGCATGGCTATTTCGACCATGCCGGTCTCTATGGCCATCTGATCCGGGACTTGCTGCAGCAGGGGCTGGCTGTGGTGATCTACGACTTGCCGGGCCATGGAATATCGTCCGGCGATCCGGTGTCGATCCGCAAGTTCGAAGACTACCAGCAGGTGCTGGACAGTTGCGTGGAGACTTGCCGTAACCACCTGCCACGACCCTGGTATGCGGTGGGCCAGAGTACCGGCGCTGCCGTACTGCTGGATCACTTGTTGTCCCGTCGCAATCCCCAGGAGCTGTTTCGGCACTGGGTGTTGCTGGCTCCTCTGGTGCGGCCGGCCAGATACCGGAAAGCGGTGCTGTTGCATACCCTGTTATCGCCTTTTGTGCGGACCTGGAAACGGGCTTTCTCGGAAAACTCCAATGACTCGAGCTTTATCCGCTTCGTCCGCCGCCACGATCCCTTGCAGTCCCAGGTACTGTCCGTGGAGTGGGTGACGGCGTTGCGTAAGTGGGTCAAACGGATCGAGGCCATGCCGCCAATTGAGGCGCAGGTAACAATTGTGCAAGGCAAACAGGACACCACTGTGGATTGGCGCCATAATTTGCGAGTATTGCGCACCAAATTCCCCGGTGTGGCAATTCACTATTTGCCACAGGGGCGTCATCATCTGGTGAATGAGTCCCAGGAGTTGAGAGAGCAGATCTTTGCAATCATCAGGACTAAATTTGCTGCTGAGCGCGAAACCCCAAGCTCGGATTGAGGGGTAATGATGGGCCCCTACAAGACGAGAGCAAAATAACTTTGGAGGCTTTGTGAATATGAAGAAGTACTGGATTTCCGCTGTTGTAGCTGTATCTATGCTGGGCGGCTGTGCCACTTATGATCCGTATACAGGAGAGAAAAAGGTTGCCAAAGCCACCTCCGGTGCTGCAATCGGCGCAGTAGCCGGTGCCGTGATCGGTGCCGCTACCTCCAGTAAGAGCGACCGCGGCAAGGGCGCCTTGATCGGAGCGGCTGCTGGTGGTGCCGTGGGTGGCGGTGTGGGCTACTACATGGATCGCCAGGAAGCCCAACTGCGCCAACAGCTGGAAGGCACTGGGGTGCGGGTACAGCGTAATGGCAATGAGATTACCTTGATCATGCCGGGCAATATCACCTTTGCCACCGGCCGTTCAGAGATTCGTGCCGACTTCTACGATGTGCTGAATTCCGTGGCGTTGGTGCTGAAAGAGTTCAAGGACACGGCCATTCAGGTTAGCGGCCATACGGACTCGACCGGTGGCGCGGCGTTGAACCAGCGCCTGAGTGAAGAGCGTGCCGCCAGTGTGGGCAGTTATCTGCGCACACAAGGCATTGCTGCCGGCCGTATCCAGACCGTGGGTTATGGCCCGCGTCAGCCGATTGCCAGCAATGATACTGAAGCAGGTCGGGCCGCCAACCGCCGGGTTGAGCTGCACCTGGTTCCGCTGCAGCAATAACTGCTTTTCCAGGCAAAGAAAAAGCCCCGATGGTTTGACCGTCGGGGCTTTTTTGTTTGCCCGGCGAAGCCGGCAAACCCGGCCATCTGAAAGAAGATGGCGTCACCCCGACTGAGGGGAAGACAATCCGACTGGCAAGGGCGTCACTGGCCAACGGTGGG
>JAJUGC010000060.1 GCA_029268325.1 Gammaproteobacteria bacterium
GGAATGTTCTGCAGGTTAGGGTCCGAAGACGACAACCGCCCAGTTGCCGTGACCGCCTGATGGTAGGAGGTATGCACCCGGCCAGTGGTGGGGTTGATCTGCTCCGGCAACCGATCGGTATAGGTGGACTTGAGCTTACTCAGGCTACGGTACTCAAGAATCACTTGGGGCAACTCATAGCCCTGGTCGGCCAGTTCCTGCAGCACCGGTTCCGCAGTGGAGCGCTGCCCGGTCGGAGTTTTCTTGGGCGCCGGGATGTTCAGCTTGTCGAACAGGACTTCCTGCAGCTGTTTGGGCGATCCCAGGTTAAAGGACTGATCCGCAATCCTGAACGCTTCCGCCTCCAGCTCTTTCATCCGCGTCTCAAGCTGCTTGCTCTGGGTGTGCAGCAGGTTGGCATCCACCAGGGCTCCGTGGCGCTCCATCCGTGCCAGAACCGGCACCAGGGGAATTTCAATTTCCCGGTACACCCGATCCAGGGTCGCTTCCTCACGCAACTGCGGACGCAAGGCTTCATGTAGGCGCAAGGTGATATCCGCATCTTCCGCCGCATAGATAGCCGCTTTTTCCAGTTCGATCTGGTTAAAGGTCAGCTGCTTGCTGCCCTTGCCGGCGATATCCTCGAACTTGGTGGTCGGAAGGCCCAGGTAGTGACTGGCGAGGCTGTCCATGTCGTGGCGAGTCGCCACCGAGTTGAGCACATAGGACTCCAGCATGGTGTCCTCGGCGATACCGCGCATGTGGATTCCATGATTGGCCAGCACGTTCATGTCGTATTTCAGGTTCTGGCCGATCTTGGGCTTGTCGGGATCTTCCAGCAGCGGGCGTAGGTCTTCCAGCACCTGCTCACGGCTCAACTGCTCCGGCGCGCCCAGATAGTCATGGGCCAGAGGCACATAGGCCGCCCGACCGGCCTCAATGGCAAATGAGAGACCCACGATACGGGCCTCGATATAGTTGAGGCTGGTGGTTTCAGTATCGAAGGCAAAGGCCGGGGCGCTCTTGAGCCGTTCCAGCCAGTCCTGCCAGGCTTCTTGGGTCAGGATGGTTTCATAGCCATTGCTGTTAAGGCTGCTGGCCGATTCCTCGTCAGCCGTGGCCGCCTCGGCAGGGGTGGAGTCCTGGGACGGCGCATTGCGCTCCAACTCCTGAACCCAGGAGCGGAACTCCAACGCCTGGTACAGGGCGGCCAGTCGCTCCCGGTCTACCGGCGGCGGGGTAATTTCCTCAATATCATGGGTCAGGTCACAATCGGTCTGGATGGTTGCCAGCTTATAGGACAAGGGCAATAGCTCCAGGCTCGCCCTCAGGTATTCACCGATCTTGCCGCCAATTTCGTCGGCATGCTTCATCACCCCTTCCAGGGAGCCATACTGCTCCAGCCATTTCACGGCTGTTTTGGGGCCGCACTTGGGCACACCGGGAATGTTGTCGACCGTATCTCCCACCAGGGCCAGATAATCGATGATCTGGTCGGGGCGCACGCCAAAGCGCTCCTTGACGCCCTCCACATCCGTGCGCACGCCCGTCATGGTGTTGATCAGGGTGATATGCTCATTGACCAGCTGGGCCATGTCCTTGTCGCCCGTGGAAATAATCGCCTCGATGCCCTTTTGTGTCGCATGATTGGCCAGGGTGCCGATCACATCGTCTGCCTCCACCCCCGGTTCACAGAGCAGCGGGAACCCCATGGCCTTGATCAACTCATGCAGAGGCTCGATCTGGGCCGCCAGATCCTCCGGCATCGGCGGACGATGGGCTTTGTACTCCGGATACCACTCATGGCGGAAGTTTTTCCCTTTGGCATCGAACACCACAATGATCTTGGACAGGGGATAGTCCTGCCGCAACTTGCGCAGCATGCTGATCACGCCCTTGATGGCACCGGTGGGTTGGCCTTTTGACGTCGACAGCTTCGGCAACGCGTGGTAGGCGCGGAAAAGATAGGATGAACCGTCAACAAGCACGACGGGGGCAGTACTGGACACTTTACTCATGATGGGCAACAGGCTTAAATGAGATCAATGGAATTCATTCATTAAGGGTACCAATGAAGAAGGCGCTGTTCATCCTGTTTTTTGCCAGCCTCCCGCTCCACTCCATGGCGCAGGAGTCCTCCGCGCCTGCGGGCGAACCCACCGTGACCATTCGCCATGGTGAGCAGGAAACCTTTTACGACTACCGGGTTAATGGCATTTTGGTGGAGATCAAGGTGGTACCCAAGCAGGGGCCGGTCTACTACCTGGTGCCGGCAGAAGGAGGCGGCTGGATTCGCCAGGAGGAATCCCAACTGTTGATTCCCAGCTGGAAGATCCTCACCTGGTAGCCACCTCATAACCACAGGCCGATAACCAGGGGCAAGCGTACGATGGCCGTATTCACGCCGGTCGCTGATGCAGACGTGCAGGAGTTGCTACGGGCTTTTGACCCGCAGGCCCGTCTGCTCGGCCTGGAGGGAATCGGCACCGGCATTGAAAACACCAACTATTTTGCCCGGGCCCACCTCCAGGGCCGACCTCAAACCCTGGTCCTGACCCTGTTCGAAACCCTCCAGGCAGACCAGGTGGGGGAATATGCCCGGGTCATGCAGTGGTGGTCAGCCCAGGGCTTTCCCGTTCCGGCTCCCTTGCTCAATCCCGCCAGCCCCCATCCCCAGCAGCTGTCCGGCAAGCCTGCCCTGCTGCTTCCCAAGCTGCCCGGGCACCACGCCCTCACCCCCAGTCCTGCCCAATGCCACCAGATGGGAGCACTGCTGGCACGCATGCACCTGGTTGCTCCCCAAGCGCCCTTTCAGCGTCCGGTGGAGCGGACCCTGTCCTGGATGCGGGAGCAACAACGCCAACTCCAGGGGCTCTTACCTGCAGACTCGCAGCAACGGCTGGCAACGGAAATCGATCACTATGAAGCTTGCCTTCCCCTGTTTGACAGCTGCACGCAGGGCCTGGTGCATGGGGATCTGTTCCGGGACAACGTGCTGTTTGAAGGGGAGTCCATCAGCGGCTTGATCGACTTCTACCACAGCGGCCGGGAAACCCTGTTGTTTGATCTGGCCGTGGTCGCCAACGATTGGTGCCCCACCCACCAAGGTATGGATGGAGAGCGCCTGGAAGCACTCCTGGATGGCTACCAGGGTGTGCGCCCCTGGTCGTCGGCTGAGGCCCAAGCCTGGCCGCAGCTTCGGCGCCTGGCCGCCTTGCGGTTCTGGCTGGCACGCCTGGTGAGCCGTTACCTGCCGGGCTACCAGCGGCATTCCGCCCAGGGTGATGCCACCAAGCCTCCGGAAGAAATGGAGCAGCTGCTTATGCAGCTCATAAAATAAATGCGCCCGAAGGGGCGCATTTATTTGGCAGGGACATTTAATCTGGCCTTTAGAGTCGAGCCCTATCCTTAGATGGTGAATTGCACCTTATTGGATTCCGGGCTGGTCAGGCCGTCAATGTCATAGCTCTGGATTGAGACGACGTACTGGCCGGCTCCCATGCTTTTCAAGGAAAAGCTGGTGGTATCCGGGTTGGAGATTTCAATCTGGCTGGTTTTGCCGGTGGACAGATTTTTCACGTTCAAGTAGTACCCGCCCAGTTCCCGGCTGTTGAAGCTGGAACCATCGGTACGCTTGGCCGGAACGTTCCAGCTCAGGGTCTTGGCGGTTTTCGGCGTCGTCTTGGCAGGCGTGGTCTTTTGGCTACTGGAGCGGCTGGGCACAGACGAACGCGACTGCAACGACTCGTTGGTGATCTCAATAACTTTCGCGCCGCTACGGCTGGGAAGACTACTGTTTGCAGCGTAGGCGGCGGTGCCGGCCGTGGACAACAGGCACAAAGCGGTGAACATAGAGATACCGATTTTCGCTCTCATGGAGAACCTCACTGTGATGGACAAAAGGTTATTCGCGTTTTGCGATGACTCTTGCAGCAGGCAGGTGCGCCCACGGAAATTTGAGGCTGTTCTGGTTTCGATATCCGTAGAGGCAGTAGAGAGGTACTAACCTGGAAACTTTGAAGCCGTCTCGCCCTCGTGGCTGAAGACGGAACGAATTTTTCTCGACAGGGGGGGTGAGCAGCAATTGTCGCACGAGTCCGACAGGGCAAAACTTGTTCATCTTTCCCGTCGCCAATTGACGACGAGACTGTCACAAAACAAACTTATCTATTTGTTTTTAAAAGAAAATTATGCCAATTAATGGCGCTCGGTAACCTATCAGTAGCTTTACAGGGATTTAACGACACACAAACTTACAAAAGCCCCTAAAAAGGCGAGCTCCCCGAGGGCTTGGTTTATGAGGCCTGGAGAGGAGACGTAGAGGAAAGCCGGGGAATGGCGCGAAATTTTGTAAGCGTGTGTGACAGTTCGCGCCAAATCAGTAACTTGGCCTGTTTTCCCCGGCTAATGGGAGGGAATCAGGAAAGGTTCAGCATGACCAGGGCATAATCCAGTGCCCCCTGTACCTGCACCGGCAAGGGAATCCGCACGATATGTCCGGAGCCGGGCGCCACTTCGATCGACTGGCCGTTCTTGTCCAGCAAATGGGTCAGCTGGAAGTTCAGGTTACCTTGGGGAGTCATCAGTTCCAGGCTGGAGCCCACGCCAAAGCGGTTCTTAACATTGACCAGGATCTCGTTGCGCTCCGAAATCAGCTCCATAACCTCGCCCACGAACTGCTGCTTTTCCGACACCGAGGTGCCGCGCTCGTAGTTCTGGTATTCATCGTGGACATGGCGGCGGAAAAAGCCTTCCGTGTAGCCCCGGTTGGACAGCTTTTCCAGGGTGTCCATCAGGCTCATATCAAAGGGCTTGCCGGCGGCGGCATCGTCGATTGCCTGGCGATAGGCCTGGGTGGTCCGGGCCACATAATAGTGGGACTTGGTGCGGCCCTCGATCTTCAGGGAGTGAATTCCCATCTGCGCCAAGCGCTGCACATGCTGGATCGCCCGCAGATCCTTGGAGTTCATGATGTAGGTGCCATGCTCGTCCTCATAGGCCGGCATATACTCACCCGGGCGGCTGGCATCCTGTAGCAGGAAGGCCTTCAAACCGCTGTCCTGCTCGCCCTGTTCCTCCGGCGACCAGACCTGGGGCTCGGCGGGCGCGACGGGAATCAAATCCCCCGTATCATCGGTCTTGGCCTCATGGGCCTGGTATTTCCAGCGACAGGCATTGGTGCAGGTGCCCTGGTTGGGATCCCGGCGGTTGATATAGCCGGAGAGCAGGCAACGGCCCGAATAAGCCATGCACAAGGCGCCGTGCACAAACACCTCCAGCTCCATCTCCGGACAACGCTGGCGGATTTCCTCGATTTCTTCCAGGGACAGCTCCCGGGACAGGATAATTCGGCTGATGCCCTGGCGCTGCCAGAACTGCACAGCGGCGTAGTTCACGACATTCGCCTGCACTGACAGGTGAATCGGCATCTCCGGCCAACGCTCGCGCACCATCATGATCAGGCCGGGATCGGACATAATCAGGGCATCCGGCCCCATGGCGATAACCGGCTCCATATCCGCCATATAGGTTTTCACCTTGGCGTTGTGGGGTGCGATATTGCTGGCCACATAGAACTTGCGCCCCTGGGCATGGGCAAGCTCGATCCCTTGCGCCAGTCTCTCCAGGTTAAAGTCATTTTCCCGCACCCGCAGGCTGTAACGGGGCTGGCCCGCATAGACCGCATCCGCCCCATAGGCGAACGCATAACGCATGTTTTTGAGGGTACCGGCGGGGGCTAATAATTCAGGTTTCATGAGACGTCGACTTCTGGAATAAAAGGGCTGGAATGAAAGGTGGTCACTATACCCGAATCTAAAATAACGCCCAAATACTCAGGCTTTTTTCAAGGACCAAATGGGCAGTGTTCGGACTGGTCTTCCAGGTGCCCAAAGCACCTCGGGCAAGAGCCGCCCCACCGGTTCCAAGGGCAGGATGCTGGGGAAACTCCGCGACGCCGTAGGTAAGCCGTAACCACCCGGAACACACCAACCGACGGGTTTAGTATGAATATTCTAATTTAAAGGCGTAAGTTTACAGCCGTATCGTCACTCTCAGCATCGGTAGGAGACCGCACCATGAGCAAACTGAAGGCGTATCACGAACAGATTCAAGAATCCATCGACAAAGGCATCAACAAGGTTGAAGAGCAGTACAAGGCGCTGATCGCCCGTCCTTTCAACCTGGCCGAGAAAGTGGAATCCGAAGCCCGCAACCTGAGCGTCAACCAACTGCGCGAAAAGCACGACAAGGCCGTTGACAACCTGTACGACTCTCTGCGCGCTTTCAACAAGAAAGTAAACGGCTATGTGGCCGAAGTGATTGCCAAGCTGGAAGGCTCCGCTGAAGAAGCTTCTGGCGAACAGGAAGCCGAGGCCGAAGCCAAGCCCGCCAAGGCAGTTGCCAAGAAAACCAGCACCAAAAAGGCTGAAGAGAAAAAAGAAGCTCTGGCCGGCACCGCCTAAGCCAACTTTTTGCTGTATCGAGGCCAGCTTTTGCTGCAATAAAAACAGGCGCCCGCCAGGCGCCTGTTTTTATTTGTAGCTCTACCTCATCCCTGTTCAGCCTGCCCTTTCCTTCCGTGACTCAGTCCGCGGTGGCTGGTTCTTCCTGAGCGGCCTTCAGCTGTCGCAACCTTTCGATTTTGAGCTCGTACTCCCGCTCCACATTGTCCAGCTCAGCTTCACTATGGGCAATATCCCGCTCCAGGTCTTGAACCTGGGCCTGGAGGCGCTGCAAGTCCCCATAGAGATCTTCAGGCACGGCACGGCCGGAACGCTCATAGGAAGCGGCCTTGGCCTCGGTCTCTTCGATCTGGGCTCTGACCGCCTGCAGGTTGCCCCGCTTGATGCTGATGATGCCGCCCAGTTCCTGCAGGCGCCGGTCGCGTACCCCGATTGCACCGTCTGGCCCACCGTAGAGCCGCAGCAGCAGTGCATCTTCCTCTGCCTTCTGCCGGGCCAGCTCCCGCTCACGCTCGGCTTGCGCCTGGGCAGCCTCACGGGCGGCAATTTCTTCCGGCGTTGGCGCCCGTGGCACCACTTCCACCACCCGACCGGTGGCGCTCAGCACTTCATAGCCGTACTTCACATATTCCGGCGGCACAGAAGCACCGATCACGACCGTGCCGTTGCTATCCCGGTAACGATAAAGGTTCGGCGCGGCCGTTGCCGTCACCGTCAGGGCAAATACACAGCCGCACAACACCAGTCTGGAGCGAAAGCTCATGGACCAATCCACTCCTGTCAAACTCAAAACCGCTCTCAACACTCGCAATTAAACAAGATTAGTAGAATAATGCCCGGCCTGCAGTGATAGCGGTGGACTGCAACAATGACTTATATGCCGTACTCGGCCCGATAGTCGGCGATCTTGCCTGCGTACTGGCTCAACGTGGGATGGTTGGCCAGATAATCCAGGATCTGGGTCAGGTTGATAATGCTGACCACCGGGATCTGGTACTCGGCTTCGATCTCCTGAATGGCGGATTTCTCGCCCCGGCCCCGCTCCTGACGATCCAGAGCAACCAGGACACCGGCCGGAACAGCACCGGCCTGGCGGATCAGGCCAATGACCTCGCGGATGGCGGTGCCGGCAGTGATCACGTCATCAACGATCATGACCCGCCCCTGCAAGGGCGCCCCGACCAATGTGCCACCTTCGCCATGGTCCTTGGCTTCCTTGCGGTTAAAGGCATAAGGAACGTCTTTACTGTATTCATTGGCAAGCGCGATGGCCGTTGCGGATACCAGCGGGATTCCCTTATAGGCGGGCCCGAACAACAGGTCGTAGGAAATCCCGCTCTGTTCCAGGGCAGCCGCGTAGCTGCTGCCGATTTGCGCCAGGGCCACTGAGGAGTTGAACAGTCCCGCGTTAAAAAAATAAGGACTCACGCGCCCGGATTTCAGCGTAAATTCGCCAAACTTCAGGACGTTACGGGTTATTGCGAATTCAATGAAAGCCCGTTGATAGTCATACATGTTCTGTGCCACCGCCTGCAGTTCTTTTGAAAGAATTGTGAATTCGGTATCATACACGCAAAGTTTTATAGGGGACATCTATGAGGGTGGTCACAATCAACGTCAACGGCCTTAAAAACGCTGCGCAAGCAGGTTTTTACGAGTGGATGAAGGCTCAAGATGCTGATGTCGTCTGCGTCCAAAATCTCAAGGCCCGCGTAACAGAGCTGGATGACGCAATTTATCATCCACAAGGCTATGAAGCTTTCTTTTTCGACGCGGAAGATGTCGAACAAGGTGGCGTTGCCATCTATAGCCGGGAAATGCCCAAGGCCATCATGACCGGCTTCGCCTATGAACCCGCCGATCGTCAGGGCCGTTTTCTGCAAGCCGACTTTGACAAGGTCAGTATCGCGACTGTTCTGGCACCCTGCGCCCTGGGCGAAGACGACGAAAAGCAGCAGGAAAAAGACGAATTCATGGACGCATTCCTGGTGCACCTGAACAAGACTCTGCGCAAGCGCCGTCAGTTTGTATTCTGCGGGAGCCTGCATACGGCCCATTTGGTCACGGATGCCAGCAGCAAATACCACACCATGGACGTTTCTGGCTTCCTGCCCCATGAGCGGGCGATGCTCGACGAGCTGTTTGAAGAGATGGGTTATGTGGATGCATTCCGGGCCGTTAACCTGGAAAAGAAGCAATATACCTGGTGGCCTGAATGGGCCGCGGGCTGGCGCAAACAGGCTGGCTGGCGTACCGATTACCAGATTGCCTCTCCCAGCCTGCGTAGCAGCGTGAAAGACGCGTGGATCGACACCGAAACGCGCTTCTCCGACCATGCTCCCTTGATCGTGGACTACGACTTCTCCACGCCGGAGCCGCGGCGCCGTTACCGCTACTAACCAGCAATAAAAAGCGGGGCTCAGTGCCCCGCTTTTTTCCTTTTTAATCTAGCCTTCCGCCAGCCCTTTTAGTCTTCTGCCAGACTTTGGCGCTGAATGTCGAATAGCTGATAGATTCCCTGCTTGGCCAGCCCCAGCATCGCCTGCAATTCGGTTTCGCTGAAGGCTTCTCCTTCCGCTGTGCCCTGAATTTCGATGAAGTGCCCCTTGTCCGTCATGATCACGTTCATGTCGGTTTCCGCTGCGGAGTCTTCCAGGTAATCCAGATCCAATACCGGCACGCCTTCCACCACCCCCACGGAAATTGCGGCGACAAACTGTTTCCAGGGGTCTTGCTTGATCATACCTTTCTTGCGCAGGTACTGAACCGCATCCATCAGGGCCACGCAACCACCGGTAATGGATGCTGTACGGGTGCCACCATCGGCCTGGATCAC